>VBLN01000251.1:0-3679 GCA_005878685.1 Deltaproteobacteria bacterium
GTTGTCTGCAAAAAAAATCGGAGCGGTTCGCAGCAAGGTTGTAGTCACGAATCACTTTTTTCCGTCGCTAAGGAGGCTCTATGGTGAACCGTAGCACATCGAGTTTCGGCCTAGTCGGCACTGATTGGCAGCAGCGCATCAACTGGGAGCGGCTAAGGAAGTATCGGTTGAATCGCGCCCGAGAAGCGATGAAGCGGCACGGATTGGGTGCTTTGCTCGCAATGTATGATGAAAACGTCCGTTACATCAGCAGCACCGTCACGCCCGGCTGGTGCCGGCTCAAGCCCGGACTCCGCTACGCTCTTCTTTGTGAGGGGGCCGAGCCCGTGCTCTTCGAGCAGGGAGACATTGGCATACAGATCAACCGCCATTGCCCGTGGATCCCGCGGGACAACGTGCGCTACGCCTACTCGTGGATTAAGGGGGCGGTGGGGGGTGCCTCGCGCCAGCAGGTAAAAAAATTCACCAATGCGATTGTAGAAGAGATGAAGAAGTACGGCGTGGATAAGGCTCCCCTGGGCGTCGATTTCATCGATCTCAACATGATCAACGCCTTCAAAGAAGCGGAAATCAACTGGACCGACGGTGCCTCGCCGATGGTGGAAGCTCGCGCCATCAAGAACGAGGACGAGCTGGAGGCGATGCGCATCGTCGCGGCCATCTGTGACGGCTGCCACACGGCCATTTCCCATTTCATGAAGCCGGGGATGCAGGAGCACCAGATCACGGCCTTCGCTATGAACTTCCTGTACAACATCCCTGGGATCGAAGACGTAGAGGACATCATCGTCTCTTCGGGTCCTAATAGCTGGCCTAACTGGAGGCATTTCTCCGATCGTATTATCCAACCCGGCGACCTGGTGATCATCGATATGGCAGCGGTCACTTGGAACGGTTACAAGAGCTGCATGTACCGCACCTACTGTGTGGGAAAAAAGCCGACGAAAGAGCAGAACGATTTTTATCATATCGCTTACGAATGGCTGTATCGCGCCATCGAGAAGGTAAAGCCCGGGGCAACGACCAAGGAGATCGCTGAGGTCTGGCCTTCCGCGATGGAGACTTGGGGATACAAGGAGGAGGACCAAGCCGCAGCCAACCTCTGGGGTCATGGCCTCGGTCTGGCACAGTACGATACACCGGTCATCTCGCGGATTTACTCTCTCGACTTTCCGGTAGAGATCCGTCCGGGGATGAGTTTTGCTTTAGAGACCCAGCACGGCAAGCCGCTGCAGTGGGGAGTGAGGCTGGAGGAAATGATGGTCGTGACCGACAAGGGACCGGAAGTCACCACCCAGTTTCCCATAGAGGAAATTACAGTCATCGACTAGACTACATCATATGAAGGGAAGTGGATTCAGTGAAGCGACGACGTACGACACCAAAGGCACGAAAGCGCGGTGCTGTCTCAGGACAGCGTTCGCGGCACACGATCCTCACAATCGACATTCACGCCCATTTTGTTCCTGAGGAGTATCTTCGGATTATCGAGCTGGAGGGGGAGGCTCGCGGGGTGCGCCTCCGCTCCGGTCCGGATGGACCCCTGATACTGGTTGGCCAAGTCCCTGTTGGCCCCATCACCGCGCACTACCACGATCTCGACCTCCGGCTGAGGGCGATGGACGCCCAGGGTGTAACAGTCCAAGCTCTCTCGCTCATGCCGCCGATGGTCTATTGGGCAGATGACGCTCTTGGGCTCCGCCTGGCACGACTCGTCAACGACACGCTGGCTGCGGCCAGCCGACTCCATCCTGACCGTTTCGTGGCGCTAGCAACTCTTCCCCTCCAGGATCCTGAGGCCGCTGTCGGAGAAGTGGACCGGGCCGTGACAGAGCTCGGCTGCCGCGGTATCTACCTTGGCACAAACATTCGAGGGAGAGAGCTGGCCGATCCTTCTTTCCTCCCGGTCTTCGAGCGAATTCACGCCCTGGAAGTCCCGATCTTCCTCCATCCGCTGAATGTCATCGGGGTTCAGCGGCTCGCAAACTACCACCTGCATAACCTTCTGGGAAATCCGTTTGACACCGCGGTCGCTGCCGCCAACTTAATCTTCGGCGGACTCCTCGATCGGTTCCCCAAGCTTAAGATTTGTCTCCCGCATGCGGGAGGCGCTCTTCCTTATCTCATCGGCCGTCTCAACCGCGGGTGGAAGGTGCGAGAGGAGTGCCGAAACTTGAAGAAACCGCCCTCGAGCTATTTGAGACGCTTCACCTACGACACGATCAGCCACGCTGCAGAGGCGCTCGACTATCTCATTAAGCTCGTTGGCGTCGACCATGTGATGCTCGGAAGCGACTACTGCTTTGATATGGGCTACGAGCGGCCGGTCGAAGTGGTCACCGCTCTCGAGCTGCGTCGTAGCGACCAAGAAAAAGTCCTTGGCGGCAACGCCACGCGTCTGCTTCGGCTCCGGTAGGGTCCTCCCGAATCTTTATTGACGACAAAGCAGGGAGACCATATAGTCGAGCGCCATGAGAAGGATACCTCCCTTCTGGCCCGTCGTTCTCTTTGCGATTTTCGGGTTCACGCAAGGACTCCTCGCCGCTGAATCCATGTCGCTGCGGGGCGTATACAACGCCCCCGGCGGGACCATGACGCCCATCTGGGTCGCGCACGAGCTTGGGTTTTTCAATAAGCATGAGCTCGCCTTGAGCCTGCAGTACATTCCGGCCACGACCGCCGTCCAGGCGATGGTCGCCGGGAGCGTAGACATCGGCCTCGTGGGCAATCAAGGGATCGACCTCAACCTCGAGGGCGCCGACACGGTTTACGTGGCGAGCACGGCCCAGACTTTTGTCTTCGGTCTCTACGGCCAGCCCGGGATCAATTCTGTGACCGATCTCAAAGGCAAGGTCGTGGCTGTAACCCAACCGGCCGCGTCCACCGACTACGCGGCACGAATCGCGCTAAATCGATTCGGGCTAACGCCGGGAAAAGACGTGCAACTCCTTTACGCCGGCTCCGTTCCGGGCGTCGTGACCTCCATTCTATCCGGTCATGCCGCCGCCGGAGTCGGGACTATCGCCGCGATGTACCCGTCGGTGATGGCGGGAAAGATCAAACTCATCGCCGACATTACCAAGATGAAGATTCCGTTCGTCTTTGTCGCAGCGCTGGCGCCGCGCAAGGTCGTAAAAGAGCAACGCGAGGCCGTAAAGCGGTTTCTTCTGGGGTATATCGAGGCGATATCCATGATCAAGAAAGACAAAGAGACGAGCCTGAAGGCCATGAATAGGTACTTAAAGCAAGAGGACCGCATGCTGCTCGAAGCCATCTACGAGGAAAGTAGGGACGTTTTTCCCCGTGTTCCCTTAGTGACGATCCAGGAAGTCCAGGCGGTTCTAGACGTGGCGAAAACTCCCAAGGCAAAGCAAGTGAAGCCCGAGGAGTTTTTCGATAACTCATTGGTCCAGGAAATCGCCAAGTCGGGTTTTATCGATTCCTTGTACCGCTAGCGGCGGGCGGGGCTACCAGCGCAAAGAAACTCGTCGGCCTGCAATGATACACTGACAAAACCAGCAGAGTGTTTGCATGGGAGAAAGAATGCAGCCTTTCGCAGCTAGGGTGTGGGAATTACGAGCAAGTTCAGCTTTTCGCTGAGAAGGCCGTAGCCGTGGTATACTGACATGAGTCCGAAATATACTGAAAGGGATATTACCCGTCAGCCCGTAGACTAGAT
>VBLN01000251.1:3686-7182 GCA_005878685.1 Deltaproteobacteria bacterium
CTTCACTGAGTGCGCTGATTGCAGGATCGCACTGGTCCCCGAGCCGCCTGGCTCCGTGCACGAGGAAGAACTTAAGGAGGTCTTGAGTACATCCAACCCGGGTGAAATTGCACTCATAAAATCGCTGCTTGAAGCCGAGAATATTCCGTATCTCGCTCAGGGTGAAAATTTTAGCGCTGTACGGGCACCAATTCCTGTCCGGTTCATGATTCCGAGCGAGCACATCGAACGAGCCCGTGAGGTTTTGGCGGATTTACTTTAGCATTGTGGAAACTGCACGGCCTAACCCGTGGCTTAAGACTGATGTCGAATACGCTGGCCTCAAGGCTCGCTATATTCGGCACGGCTTAGGCTCCATTCGTTAGTTAGGCGGCTCTCTCGAATTGCATGTTATGGAAGACGAAATAGTTCGGGCTAAGAAGAAGAATCAGGTCATTTACCTTGTAGTTCTGATTCTAGCAACCGTGGGATATTTTGTGTCTGATAAGTTATTGGATTACTACCTTTCATTCGATCCGCTCCAGGCTAAGCAAAATCCAGAACTAGTTGTCAAAGAACTAAACGAGAAGTACAAGGTCATTACGATATTAGGCGCCATCATGTTATCTCTCGTGGCCTTTCCCTTCGCGCGAATCGGTGTGCGAACGTTACGATCGAGTCAGTTTCCACCTCTAGGTACAACTCTCCTGTTCGATATCAAGCGACGTGGCGGCTGGTATGCAAAAGTAACGGGCATTCTACTGCTAATATTTGCATCGACTATCTTGGCCCAAGCGGCAATCGGTTTTTGGTTTTGGCCATAGAGTGCGAGTTAAGAGTCAGGCTTAAGTAGATGAATGAAGGTTTTTGTGTGGCTAGGACTTTTACACTTTGGATCACATTCACTTATGCATCAAGCCTCACCCTTTTCCCCTTTTCAGAGAGGAGACAATATGGCAATCCGGCTCGTTGTAACGATCACCGCGGCACCGGGAAAGGGCTCCGAGGTGGCGCAGGCATATAGAGTTCGCTGCGCAGAGGTGATGAAAGAGCGTGGCTGCGAACAGTTCGAGGTCTTCCAGAGTGTCATAAACCCCGACAAGCTGGCGCTGCTGGAACGCTGGACCGACCAAGCAGCTCTGGGCGTGCATGCACAATTAAACAGGGATCGTCCTCCGCCGCTGCCCGAGTTACGTGTAGGAAGAAGTGAGCGCGAAGACTACGAGTACAACCGGACCCGCTAGCCCATAACTGAGCCCTGGAAATGAATCGAGAATAAAGAGAGACTATATGCACCAGTGGCGCAATCTTTTGAAGTGCAGCGGACCACGTGCTCCCGTTGCCCGCAGTGCGGTCACTGGACAAGGAGGGCACGTTGCCTGAACCCGCGAGCCTGTTGATGCTAGAGTTCCTCGCCTGGATCTCAAGTCGTTGTCGGACCTATGCCGAAGCCATGGAGGCGTGGCGGAGCACCTGCCCCAGACATACCTTATGGGAAGACGCGATCATAGACGGTCTTATCGAGGTCGGAGGCGCGCCGCATCAGTCCGAGGTGACTCTTACGCCTCGGGGTAGAGCTATGCTCGATGGAACCCCTACTCACAAAATCGAAACAAACTGACGGACGGCGCCTGAAATAGCAGGAGCGACATCTTCTAAGCTTGTAGCGGGAGACTCACGGGCTCATGGCGCTCGGCTGAAAGATCGCCGGCCAGGGTCACTTCCATCACTTGCCGCGCCTGCTCGGGGGTCACGAGCACAGACTTGTCGAGAGCTACCGCCTCGATAAAGTGGATCGTCTCCGCCGCCATCGGACCCTGGTAGACATGCTCCACCTGCTCGCCTGGCATCGTGGAGAGCGGGAAGACCATGCCGCCTTTCATCGTGTTGAGCACGATGTCGCGGTGACTGTCGTCGATCAGGACCGCCCCTTCAGTCCCGACCAGCTCGATCGTCGTGGTTGAGAAGTGCGGATAACCGGGCGGCAGGGCCCAGCCTGCGCCGATGGTAAAGGCGGTGCCATCGTCCATGGTCACGATAATCCACTGGCAGTCGGGGACGCCGTGTGTCTTCTCCATGATGCGATAAACGACTTCGGAATAGACGCGCACGGGCTTGGTGCCTTCGAGGCACCACAGGATGAAGTCGATATCGTGCGTTGCCTCCATCACGGCCGGCGAGAGGCGAATGCGCCCGCCGATCTTGTTGCCGATGGAGCGAGAGACGTTACGGCTCACCAGCGCGGTCACCGGACGACCAAGGGTGCCGTTCAGCAGGCTCTGCTTCACGTAGGCGTACTTTGGGTTGAAGCGCTGCGTGTAGCCGATGGTGAATTTGAGCCCTGCTTTTTTTGCCAGCGCCATCATCTCGTCCGCCTCTTTCAAAGCAAGTCCCATGGGCTTCTCGAGCAACGTGTGCTTGCGCGCTAGCAGACAATCCTTGGTGACAGGGTAATGTGTCGTCTCCGGTGTGGTGCAGACGAAGATCGCATCGATCTCCTCCTGGCGCAGAAGATCGTGGTAATCCGTCGTCGCGCTCTTCGCCCTCGTCTCCTCCCCGACACGCGCGAGCTTCGCAGGATCAATCTCGGCGATGTGCACGCTCTCCACCAACGGATGATTGGCACAGACCTTTGCCCGAATCTCGCCGATCCATCCCGTGCCGATGATGCCGACGTTGATCTTCCGACTCTCCATTTTTACCTCTCCTTTATAAGGCTCAGTGCTTTTCGTGTTCCGGGGTGATCGGAAGCGGGATCGCGCGCTTGAGCCGCGCCGAAAGATCGAACGCTTTGGTCAACATCAGACGATTGTGCGCCTGCGCAGCGGTCGCGTGAGGCGTTGCGTGGCCGAGCGCCAGGCGCGAGAGCCACGAGTTCGTCTCATCGCGCACCGGGCCCCATAGCTCGCCCAGGGCGATGTCCCCCGGCGGGTAACTGCCCAGAAAATCGACGCGCCGGCTCGCGTCCGGCGCATACCCTTCTCCCTGTGAAATGTTGGTTGCGAGCACGACATCGCGATGCGTATCGTCGATCGTGAGCACGCCTTCGGTGCCGACGACGCCGACCTCGAGACTATAGACCGCGCCGGGCCAGACGATCGGCAGGGCCCAGGATATGGAGGCGTGGTACAAGCTTCCGTCCTCGAACGTGATGACCCCGGCGGTGGCATCAGTGCCTTTGCAGATCGGCGCCAGCGCTTTGTTTACCGAGCGAGCGTAAATCTCCACCGGTCGCTTCGCCTCCATCATCCACATGACGATGTCGAGTGCGTGGGTGCCGGAGATCACCATCGGCGAGATCTGCGTCGGATCGTTGGTGCGCTTGTAGTTGTCCAGCGCCACGAGCCGGTTCATGAACGCGCGCGAGGTCACCAGAGTCACGTCGCCAAGCTGCCCGGTCCGGACCTTTTCCTTCGCTGTGAGCCAGCGCCGGCGGAACCGCTGCGTGTAGCCCACAACCGCATCGACGCCGGACTTGTGAATCGCCCGCAGCACGCGCTCCGATTCGGATAGCTCG
>VBLN01000251.1:7378-7575 GCA_005878685.1 Deltaproteobacteria bacterium
CCCACGATAGCGAGGCCGATCGGCTTGGCCGCACGCTTGGGCATCTCTTCCTCCTGTCGTCGTTTGGGGCGATGTTACGCTCTCTGATGGGCGGAATCTACGCTAGATCTCTGTGCGGATCAAGCAGCTGCTGGGCATAACGATGATCGCTCCAATGGGGACTCAAGCTAAAAATCACCGTGCAGTTCTAGTGCAGC
>VBLN01000252.1 GCA_005878685.1 Deltaproteobacteria bacterium
TATGAAAAGAAGCGTCGCGGCGTTCAAATCACGCTCAACCGTCCTCACGTTCTCAACGCCCTGAGCGACGAACTCCTCGACGAATTGGATTCGGCGCTCGAAGAGGCCAAGAAAGATCCGGAGATCCGAGCCGTGGTTCTTACCGGCGCGGGCGGTAACTTTTCGTCCGGCGAGGACTTGAGCGCCGACACGCGCGCCATCGCTTGGCCCTACGGCATCCCGGAAAATTCGTCGCTGGTCTATGAGTATGACAAGATCCGCGAGCAAGACCGCAAGAGCTTTCTTGAAAGGCAGCTCTATCGATGGGAATATCCCAAGCCGATCATCGGTGCCGTGGGCGGCTGGTGCCTCGGCGCCGCCTCTTGGCTCGCCTTGACCTGTCACCTGACCTTCGCCGCCGATGACGCCGTTTTCGGCCAGCCGCAAATCCGCCACGCTTCCGGCACCGATTTCATCTGGGTGATACTCGCGGGGTTTAAGAACGCATTGCGCTACTCGCTTACTGGCGATCACATCGACGCGCAGGAGGCGCTGCGCCTCGGCCTGGTCAATCAGGTCGTGCCGAAGGACAAATTGCTCGATGAATGTTTTGCATTTGTCGAGCGGGTCGCGCTTGTGCCACCGGAGACGGTGAAGATTAATCTCCACATCTCCAGGATGGGTCTCGAGATGATGGGACTGCGCAAGGCCTGGCTGTTGAATTCAGAGCTCAGCGCGATGGCCCGCCTGACCAAAGAGGAAGAGTTCAACAAGAGGATGGAAAAGGCGCGTCAGAGAGGAGGCTTGGCGGCTTTCTTCGAGACGCGCGATGCGCCGTTTCGGCCCGAGCCGTTCGGACCGCGGGCGAGGAAAGGAAAATAAGGCGCCTCGCGGCAAAGGTCGGAATTGGGAGGCTCGGCTTGGTGAAAACTCCCTGAAGATGGGCTATAGTGACTCGCAAAGGAGGTGTTTTCTCTTGGCCAAACAGGAAAAATTAGCTGAGGGCTTTCTCACGACTATCCGATCCCTGCCAAAGCGAGACAGAGAGCTAGTACTCCTGGGTCTCGTCAAGGACAGGAATCTCCGTCACGACCTGATCGATCTCGCCACTATTGAGGAGAGAAGAAAAGAACCTTCCCGCCCGTTCCGAGAGTACCTGAAAAGTCGCAAGCGGCAGGCGTAGGTGACTTATAGAGTTGAGATTAAGCGATCAGCGGAAAAAGAAATGGACCGCCTGCCCGATAAAATCCACAAGCGTATCAGCGAGAGAATCCTCGCTCTAGAGACAGCTTCAGGGAGAAGAAGGCTACCGGCTACGTCTGGGTGATTACCGGGTGCTCTATACTATAGATGACCGAACGAAACATGTCTTCGTTTACAGTGTCGCCCATAGACGCGAAGCCTATCGGTAAGAAGTTATGGTATGCGCCTCATTGTTGCTTACTTGATCGCTCCGGCTTTTTTCAATTCCTCGATTTTTTCTTTGCTCAATCCCAGGATATGGCCGAAGACGTGATCGTTGTGCGCGCCGATCCACGGCGCGGGACGCGCGGCATTAGCCGAAGAGAGCGAGGGGATTCCCGGCAAGCCATGATGCGTGATCTTGCCCCAGGGAGTGGCTTCGGTCTCGACGATGTGGCCTCGCTCGCGCAAGTGAATGTCGTAATAGAGATCCTCGCCTGACATCGGGATGCCGGCGGCCACGCCGGCCTGCTGGAGAATACGGAAGGCCTGGCGGGGCGAGACGGTTCGGGTCCACTGCGCGAGGCAGTCGTCGAGCTCTACGCGGTGCTCCTTGCGCCCGGCTTTGGTCGCGAAGCGGCTGTCCGCTGCCCAGGGTTTGCCCATGAGGCTGGCCAGCCTCCGCCACTGCTCGTCATTCTCGCAGGCAATAATGATCCAAGTGTCTTCGCCGCGACACGGATAGCAGCCGTACGGCGCGTACGGGGCACCCAAGATTTCCTGGTAGCCCATCGCCTGCCAGTCGCGGCCATTTACGGTGTAGTCGAGTATCGCCGGTCCCATCATCGCGCCCTGCGTCTCAAGCATCGTGGCCTCGATGAACTGTCCCTGACCGGTTCGATCCCGATGCTCGAGAGCGGCGAGCACGCCGAGAGCCATCGTCATTGCAGCCACCCGGTCGGGCCAGGCGGTCTTGCAGCGGCTTTCCATTGGGGAGTCGGGATAGCCCCACAGCGCCATCAAGCCGTTGTAAGCGAGCAGCTGCCAGCCCCACGCGACCCATGACCTGAGCGGCCCTGTGAGACCCCAGCCCGGCATGACAACCTGGATGATGCGGGGATTGATCTCTTGCAGGGCCGCAAAGCTAAAGCCTAGGCGCTCCATGACCCCGGCGCTGAAGTTGTCCACGACGACATCGGAGACAGCGACGAGCTGCTTGAAGAGTTCCTTTCCCTCAGGATGGCGCAGGTTGATCGTGCAGCCGAGCTTGGCGCGGTTCATGTCTGCGTGCAGCGCCGTGGCGCGCCCTCTGCTCGGAACTTCGTCCGACTCTACTTTAATGACTTCCATGCCGTAGTAACCGAGCATGGCCGTGCCCAGCGGCCCGGCGAATTGCTGCGTCAGGTCCAACATGCGGAGGCCTTCGAGCATCGGCGTCCGCGGGCTCTCGTGGCTGGAGATCTGGGATGACGGCTTGGAGTGCCTTTGCTGCAGCTCTTCCAGAATTTCACCCTGGTGCTGTCCGAGGAGCGGAGCGGGGCGGCGCACCTGCATGGGCGTGGCGGAGAGATGCATGGGGACGCCCGGCGCCCTGTAGCGACCGACAATCGGGTGTTCGAACTCCTGGAGCCATTGCCGCTCCCGCACTTGAGCGCAATCGACGAACTGACCGGGCGTATTCAGCGGCGCGGCAGCCAGATGGCGTCGCTGCGCCTCGTTGGAAAAATCCTCGGCTGTGAACTGGGAGATGAACTCGGCGAAGATCTTCGACACTTCTTCGCTGTGTAGGTCGCGGTATTTGAGATCCTCCCATTCCGAGCGCGCGAGGACAGTTTCAGCCATCCATTTCTGCGTGAGCTCGCGCCACATGTGCGGCAGATTCGCAGTAAAGTGAACGTAGCGCCCATCCTTGCAGCGGTAGATATTCGTGCCCGCGCCGCTGTACTGTCTGGAGCCCGGCCTGCCTTCCAGCCGGTTCTCAAGGCTGTAGCGGGCGATCGAGCTGCTGTTGGTGAAGGTGAGCGCTTCCTGGAGAGAGATGTCGATGCGCTGGCCCGCGCCGGTCCGGCGACAGTGCCGCACGCCCGCAAGCGCGAGCACTGCGGCGATGCACCCCGCGAGCTGGTAGGCAAGGTGGCTTGGGGCCGTGCAGGGGCCGCGGGTGTCGTCTCCTTGGGTGAAGAGAAATCCCCCCGAGGCATTGGCAATGGCATCGCTTCCTTTGTAGGCGCGGTAGGGCCCGGTGCGGCCGAAAGGCGTGAGCGAAACAATCACCAGGCGCGGCTGAATCTCGCGCAGCCGTTCGTCCGTGAAGCCTAGCGATTCCAGATGACCGAGTGGAGTCGCCTCGATGAAGATATCTGCCGAGGCCAGGAGTGCCGCGAAAGTTTTGCTGTCGACAGGCGCGCCGAGATCGAGAACGAGGCTCCGCTTGTTCGTATTCGCATTAATAAAGGTGAGGCTGCGCTCAGGATGCTCGATATCTCCGGCAAACGGAGGCAGCAGCCGGTTCGGGTCGCCGCCCGGCGGCTCGACCTTGATCACGTCGGCGCCCAGGTCGGCGAGCTGCCGCGTCGCATAGGAGGCGGGAATATCGCCGAGCTCGATGACGCGGAGATGGCCGAGGGCTGTTGGTTCGTTCAGTTGCATGGTGCACGATATCGTGTTCGTGTAACTTCGAAGCGGCCTTCCCAAGTCTCGTGTCCGTGTTCGTGTTTTCCGGCCCGAGCACGAGCCACGATCACGAGCACGGCGTCCGATTAAAGACGCACGACCACTCGTCCCTTGATTTTTCCCGCCAGGATCAGATTTATTTTAGTATCGAGCTCTTCCAGCGAGCATTCCGAGACCAGGCTATCAAGACGATCCAGCTTCCACTCTCCCGCAATCTTCTTCCAGATGAGCGACCTGATCGCCATCAGGCATTCCGCAGAATCGATGCCTAAG
>VBLN01000254.1:0-2899 GCA_005878685.1 Deltaproteobacteria bacterium
TCGAGCTGCTGAATTGCCTGCTCTTCTCTCTGCCCGGAACTCCGGTGATTTACTACGGGGACGAGATCGGCATGGGAGACAATATTTACCTCGGTGACCGCAATGGCGTGCGCACCCCAATGCAGTGGAGCGCTGATCGAAACGCCGGTTTTTCCCGGGCCAACCCTCAGCGGCTCTATCTGCCCATTATTATCGATCCTGAGTACCACTACGAAGCGATCAACGCGGAGGCCCAGCAGCAAAACCTCCACTCGCTGCTCTGGTGGATGAAGCGGCTGATTACCCTACGCAAACGTTTCCAGGCCTTTGGACGAGGCGCCATTGAATTCTTGAGTCCAGACAATCGAAAGGTGCTGGTCTTCACCCGCCGCTTCCAGCAGGAGCTTATCCTGGTGGTGGCTAACCTCTCGCGCTTCGTCCAGTTCGCCGAGCTCGATCTTAGCGCCTTCAAGGGGATGATTCCCGTAGAGCTGTTCGGCCAGAGCGATTTTCCTCGCATCGGGGAGTTGCCCTACTTCATCACCCTGGGCCCTCATGCTTTTTACTGGTTTAAACTCGATGCGCCCAGAGCCGTCGAGGTGAGCGCCAAGGCTGCCGAGCCTCGCGTGCCAACTATCGAGGCAGTGGGCGCGTGGGATGCCGTCCTGAGCGGTAGAGCAAAACCCGCGCTGGAAAGAGTCCTGCCGGATTATCTCAAAGGCTGTCGCTGGTTTGGAGGAAAAGCCAAGCGCCTCAGCAGCGTAAGCATCGTCGAGGCCTTGCCGCTACCGCTGCCAGCTTCCAAGGCCTACGTCTTGTTGATGCAGGTCAACTACGTTGAAGGGGAGGCGGAAACCTATGTTTTGCCGGTGACGTTTGGCTCTGAAGACAGAGCGGCTCAACTGCAGGCCGATTCGCCTTGGGCGGTGATTGCCCGCTTAAATCATAAGGACGCCGGACAATCCGGCTTTCTCTACGACGCTCTCTACGAGAAAAGCTTCTGTAGCTATCTGCTCCAATCCATCGGTCGGAACCGACGCTTTGCGGGAGCGTCAGGCGAAATGGTTGCGCTGCCGACAGCGGTCTTCCGCCGTTTGCGAGGCCCACAGGAAAATAGTCTTGAGCCCTCAATGGTCAAAAGGGAACAAAGCAACACCTCGATTGTCTACGGCGATCAATTGATTCTGAAGCTCATCCGGCGCACAGAAGAAGGCGTCAACCCCGACGTTGAGATCGGCCGCTTTCTCACTGAAAAGAAATCTTTCGCTCACGTTCCCCCTGTGGCCGGCGTCCTCGAATATCGTAGGGGTAAAAGTGGCTCGATGACGCTGGGCATCCTGCACGGCTTAGTGCCCAACCAGGGAGACGCATGGCAATACACGTTAGATGAACTCGGCCGTTACTATGAGAGGATTCTAGCCATGGGCTCCGAGGTCCAGGAGGTCTCTTCTCCTCACAAGCCGTTGCTTGAACTAACGCATGAAGAGGTTCCGGCGCTTGCCCAGGAGACGATTTCCGTCTACCTGGAAACAGCGCGCATGCTGGGCCACCGTACGGGCGAGCTACACGTGACCCTGGCCTCAGCCACAGATGATCCGGAATTTGTGCCGGAGCCCTTTTCATTGCTTTACCAGCGTTCCCTGTACCAGTCTATGCGCAGCCTGGTGGGAGGTGTCTTCCAGCTTATGCGCGGGCGCATCAAGGCTCTTTCGAATGAGGTGAAGCAGGCCGCTCAGAAGGTTCTCGATCTCGAAGAGAAAATCATGAACCGGTTCCAGTTGATCCGCGAGCGCAAAATTACCGCGATGCGAACCCGCATCCACGGCGATTTTCACCTCGGCCAAGTACTCCACACCGGTAAGGACTTTGTGATTATCGACTTTGAAGGGGAACCCGCACGCCCTCTCAGCGAGCGACGGAGAAAGCGTTCGGCGCTGCAGGATGTGGCCGGTATGGTCCGGTCGTTCCACTACGCAGCCTATACGGCGCTTCTGGGTCGAGCGGGCGGCGGGATGGTGCGCCCCGAGAACCTACCCGCCATAGAGCCATGGGCGCGCTTCTGGTTTCTCTGGGTATCTGTTGCCTATCTAAAGGCCTACCTTGAAGTGGCGATGCAGGAGTCCTTTCTGCCCAAGTCGCGCGAAGAGCAGACGATCCTGCTCGACGCTTATGCTTTAGAGAAAGCCGTCTACGAGTTGGGCTACGAGCTTAACAACCGGCCCGACTGGGTCAACGTTCCGATCCTAGGAATTCTCGACATTTTGCAGTAGCTCGCGTACCAACGGTTGCGCTCCTCCCTGCTTTGGATATTTCGACATTTCGAGAATTCTCGAAACGTGGAAATGACGCTTGACAGAGATCACGACCGCTAGCCCGCTGCCGCTCTCGCAGGCCCACCGGAGACGTTTGACGCTCTAAAGGGTCTAGCGATAAACCGTTTCACCGACTCGTCGCTGGCAAAAATCTTTTGCGCGCGGCCGGTGTTGACCTCAATCGCGATGATATTGGGATCATCCGTCCGGGCCTCTCTGAAAACGCCATTCTGGATCATGCGATGCACCGACGCTCTGTTGTCGTGGGTCGGAGCCACGTAGTGTACCAGATCCGTCTTATAGCGATGGAGGAGAAAGAAATGCATCAAGGTCATCAAGCGCCGGGAGCGATATTGCTTGACGGTATTCTGATCCTTGATGGCGAGGAACTTCCTCCCCGCTCTGTCTTTATCCACCCTGAACGTAACTTCAGCGATCTTGTCGCGGGCTTCATCAAAGACGTTCAACATCATCTCTTCGGACCCGGCCCATCTTTCTTTCAGCTCCACGCTCAGGTCGCCCTGCTTGTAAATGCCTTGCTCGCCCCAATGCTGCGCCCAGATGCGCAGCCATCTTTCCAGCACGCTCGTGGGCACTTCGGTGGCCTT
>VBLN01000254.1:2907-7050 GCA_005878685.1 Deltaproteobacteria bacterium
AGACGTTCCGCCCATGGACGACGTGGTTAAAGACGGCCCGCGAGCCGCCCGGCGGAATCGATCCGCCCAAGGCCCGCCGACGAAGGTTTGGGGATATTGCGCCGGATCATTGGCGAGCCGGAGCGCGCGTTGGATCAATCTGACGAACCCGAGGACTCCTTCCTCTCTCAGGGCTCGCGCCAGGCGCCCGTTCATCAACGCTTCGCCCTGATGACCGCCGTAGGTGATGAAGTTGAACACATATCCCATCTTCCCCAGCTCATTGGCAAAGCTGCGGATCTGGTCATCGGTGAATCCCCAAGCGTCCCAATTCCACGAGGGCGACAAGTTGTAGGCCAACATCTTGTCGGGAAAAATGGCATGAATGGCGTCGGCCCACGCTTTGTCATCCTCGAGATCAGGCTTGGCCGTCTCCCGCCAGACCAAATCGGCAAAGGGCGCCGTGGCCACGCCTCTGGCAACCGCCATTTCGCGTCCCCCGGTGATTTGATAAAAACCGTCCGGAGTTCTCGGTAGCTCCCAACTCCAGAAGATGTCGAGGCCCATCGACTCCGCCTGCTTGCGCGCTTCCTCATGGGAAACGCTGCCGGCGAACCTCTTCCACCGATCGACCGACATCGGCAATTTTGCTTTGTCCTGAATTCGCGCCTGCATCACGTCCGCGACCGCATCGGCGTACGTTTTAAGACCGGCTTTCTTTCCCCATACCTGACGGATCTCCGCCAAAACGTTGTCCAGGGTTTCCTCGGTGACTCTTTTGATCCATAGCTCGCGCGCCGCGAGCTCTTCACGAGCCATTTCCGGGCTCGTCCCTTGACGTCGAGTCCGCCGCCGAGCTTTTTTCAACAGCGCCGCCTCGTTGTTGATCCTCGCGATCCCTTCATGGACACGAGAGGTCAGACGTTCTTGCTTCAACCACTCCTCTGCCTCTCGATAGGCCTTCTCTGAAATCCTGTGGAGCAGATGTCCATTAATCTCACTAAACCCTTCCTTGTAGAATTTTCTGATCACCGCTAGATTGACGTTCTTGAAAGGAACCATGCGCGGATTTGTTGCCCCATAGACAAAGGGATGGTCTCGCTCGTCATCCACGCTGTCGATGGCCGTCCCCTCGTTGGCATCGGTCCGTGCGACAATAACCCCTGGGACACCTAGGACGTCGAATTGAAGCCGCGCCGTATTCAGCCGCGAGATCATTTCCGCTGTAGAGACCAGAACCTTTTGTCCCTGGTGTCCACAGACTTTGCAGCCGGGTCTTTGATCCTCGATATGGATGGCCCCGATCTTACTCTCAACGAATTTTTTCACCAGATTCCTAACATGGTGCTCTCCGCCATGGCCCGTGTCGCCGTCCGGAATGATCAGCGGCGGGGCAAATTCAATCGCCGGCGCCTTCTTTCTTTGCGCCGACGTCATTCTCATCCGGTTGGACCGCTGCGCCTCGTCCTGGTGCAGCAGCGCGCGCACCCATGACGCGCCCTCCTTGGGCACCCGATCCAAAGCGTAGTTGGCCAAGTCAGCTCCTGGATCTTCCGAATCGGAACCTCTCGCCGATGTCGCCCAGCCGCCGAGATAAAGAATTTTGATCCCTTCCATCACCGCCCGAACCGCGCCTGTCGGCGAAAAAGGACCATAAGTGATTTCCTGTCTTTTCTGCCGGAACAAGCGCTCCAGATAATCAAGCATCTTCACGGCTGCCTGCTTCGCAACCGTGTAGTCCTCCCGTGCGTTGCCGCGGAGGGCGACGACTTCGTACGGCGTGTGCAGTCGCGTGATCTGCCGGAATCTTGGGCTTTGAAACCAGGCTTCAGTTTCGCGTAACTCCTTTGCCCACTCGATAGCTTCTGTATCTCGCCTTGAATCCAGCCGGGTCACTTTTGTATTCATGCTGCGACCTCCTACAAAGCAGAGTATCCTGTGTCCAGGTAATTTCAAGACACCTGCTCAAAACCCTATTGTAAAGACTGCAAGGTCCTCTATACTCTAAAAGAGGCAAATTTCCCCTCCTAAGAGAGGGAAAAAATTCAGCAAATCAGGTGATCCATGCAATCGACTGCAAAAATGCAACAGGTTCGCCCTGACGTGACGCTCTTCACCAGAGACGACGCCTATCTCTTTAACGAAGGGAGTCATTTTCGACTCTACGAGAAGCTCGGCGCCCACATCCTGAATACGAGGGGTGAGGCCGGAACCTACTTTTCTGTCTGGGCACCCGATGCTGCGGAGGTCTCCGTCCTGGGAGATTTCAACGGCTGGAATAGAACGAGCCATCCCTTGTCTCCCACGGGGCAGTCGGGAATCTGGCACGGCTTTGTTCCCGGCATCCTCAAGGGTGCGTTGTACAAGTACCACATCGCCTCCCGGTTCCATGGGTACCGAGTCGACAAAGCGGACCCGTTTGCCTTCTACAACGAAATCCCGCCGAAGACCGGCTCCCTCGTGTGGGATTTGGATTACAAATGGGCAGACGGAGAATGGATGGCCCGCCGCCGCGGCCATAACGCGTTAGATGCGCCCCTCTCGATCTACGAAGCCCATCTCGGTTCCTGGCGGCGCGTGCCCGAAGAGGGGAACCGCTCTCTGAGCTATCGCGAAATGGCGCGTCAATTGGTTGAATACGTGGGACAAACGGGTTTTACGCACGTAGAGTTTTTGCCCATCACGGAGCACCCCTTCTACGGTTCTTGGGGCTATCAGACCACTGGTTACTTCGCACCTACCAGTCGCTACGGCACGCCGCAGGATTTCATGTATCTCATTGACTGCTTGCATCAGAAAGGCATCGGAGTGATCCTGGACTGGGTACCGTCGCACTTTCCAACGGACGAACATGGACTTGGATACTTCGACGGCACCCACCTTTACGAGCACGCCGACTTGCGACAGGGTATGCACCGAGAATGGGGCAGCTACGTATTCAATTACGGGCGGCATGAGGTGAGGAGCTTCTTGATCAGCAATGCTCTGTTCTGGCTTGACAAGTACCACGTCGACGGCCTGCGCGTGGACGCGGTGGCGTCGATGCTTTACTTGGACTACGCCCGCAAGGAAGGCGAATGGATTCCCAATCAATACGGGGGACGCGAGAACCTTGGAGCCATCGGGTTCCTTCGCCGCTTCAATGAAGAGGTTTACAAGAGCTATCCCGATGTCCAGACGATCGCCGAGGAATCTACGTCCTGGCCGATGGTTTCACGGCCAAATTACGTCGGCGGTCTCGGCTTTGGTCTGAAATGGGACATGGGGTGGATGCACGATACGCTGGAGTACATCTCCAAGGACCCCATCCACAGAAAATACCATCACAACAACTTGACCTTTAGGATGCTGTACGCATTCCATGAGAACTTTGTCCTGCCTCTTTCTCATGACGAAGTCGTCTATGGCAAGCGCTCGCTGCTGGGCAAGATGCCGGGGGACGATTGGCAAAAATTCGCCAACTTGAGAGTCCTCTTGGGTTACATGTTTGCCCAGCCAGGCAAAAAGCTCCTGTTCATGGGAGGGGAGTTCGGCCAATGGAAAGAGTGGGTCCATGATGAAAGCTTGGACTGGCATCTTCTCCAGTACGCTCCCCATAGAGGCATCCAGCGCTGGGTCGAGGACCTGAACCGATTGTATCGCAATGAAGCAGCGCTTCATGAATTAGATTGTCAACCAGCAGGATTCGAATGGATCGACTGTAACGATGCCGAGGGCAGCACCGTCAGTCTTATCCGCAAAGCCAAGTCCACGGATGAAGTTGTATTGGCAGTTTGCAATTTCACCCCGGTCCCTCGGAACGATTATAGAGTAGGCGTGGTTCGCGGCGGCTTCTGGCGAGAGCTTTTGAACAGCGATGCCACCGAGTACGAAGGCAGCGGGCAGGGGAACAAGGGAGGGGTTGAAGGCGTGCCGGCTGCCCGCCACGGTCGCCCTTATTCCCTCAATCTGACCCTCCCACCGCTAGGGATAGTCTTCTTTAAAAGCGGGTAACGCCGATCGTGGGCGTAGAGACTAGCTTGGGTGCTACGTGCCTCGGCGAACGCAGTTGTCGGTTTCGCGTTTGGGCCCCTTTTCTCCAGCGACTCGAGCTCCATCTTCTGACACCCAAGGAGCGCTTTGTGCCAATGCGGCCAGCGCAGGGGGGCTACCATCAGGTTGTTG
>VBLN01000255.1 GCA_005878685.1 Deltaproteobacteria bacterium
CCTAATCTGAAACATCGATTTCCAACTGCCATGCAATCCTCCTTAGATCCAGCTTCATTTTTCTACGACGATTCCAGGCTCCTCCCTTACGCAAGGCCGATGCCAACAGCTGTAGGAAACCCGAGAACTCTAAGAAGGGGCTAATTTTCGTGACTTTATAGGACCTTAGGCTCCGCCGCCTGGTCTCGGAGAGGAGGAAAAAAACCGAAAGGCGGGAAAAGAAATGACAAAAATCGTCGGGCAGCGTATCTCTTTGGACAATTCAATATCTCTCTCATCTCAGTTCACTGTCTTACCGTTTAACGACTTCAGTCTTCGCCAACTCCTCGATGAAAGTAATCAGTCCGGAATGGTCTAGATCCCCTTGTCCCATCACCTTCATCGCGTTCATCATCTGATCGAGAGCCGCGGTGAGCATAAGCGGCACTCCATACTCTTTGCCTGTCGCGAGCGCGATGCTGAGATCCTTCTCGTGCAGCCGAATGCGGAAGCCAGGCTTAAAATTGCGATCCAACATCTTCTGCCCGTGGGCATCCAGGATGCGCGATTGCGCAAATCCGCCGAGAAGCACCTGCCGCACCTTCACCGGATCGACGCCCGCTTTGGACGCGAGCACGAGCGCCTCGCTGACCGCAGCGATCGTTAATCCGACGACCACCTGATTTGCCGCCTTTGTCACCTGTCCGGCACCCGCATCTCCCACATGAACAATGTTCTTGCCCAGCGCCTGGAAGATCGGCATCGCCCGCTCCACCGCGGATGGTTTGCCGCCAATCATGATAGAGAGGCTCGCGCTAATGGCGCCCGCCTCCCCACCGCTGACGGGCGCGTCGAGCATGTCTAACCCAAGTTTCTCGGCCTCCGTGGCGAGACGGCGTGCGACCACCGGCGAAATACTCGACATGTCAATGAGCAACGTCCCCCGTTTGGCGCCTGCAAACACGCCCTGATCGCCGGCGAAGACTTGATCCACTTCGGGCGAGTCGGGAAGCATGCTAATCACGACCTCCGACCGTGCAGTAGCCTGTTGCGGGTTGCTGGCGATTCCAGCGCCTTCTTTCGCTAACTCGTCGACGGATGGCCGGCTGCGGTTATGAACCACAAGCGAATAGCCTGCCTTCATGAGGTTGCGCGCCATAGGCTTCCCCATGATACCCAGACCAATAAAGCCAACGATCGGTTTCGCTATAGGATTTATCCTTTCCAGAAATTGACTTTTTATCCTATTTTTGTCGGGCAAACACAATAGCTAATCGGCGAGTTTCCAAGAGCCGGTACTGCTTTATTCCACAAGCTCAAGGAGAGTCGATCTTACTTGATGAAGAATCTGAGAGACTGGTTAGTGTAGTGAGTGGACCAGAGGGCCCCAGTAGATGCCGAAAAGGACTGTCAGGGTGCTGAGGACTCCGAGGAGGGCGGAGGTGTTTGCGGTCATAGTCACCTGCGGATCTGTGGGTTCCGGAAAATCAAGAAACATGGTTTTGACAACGCCGGCATAATAATAGAGAGAAATGACGCTATTGATGATCCCGACTACGGCCAGAAGATAAAATCCTTGCTTGATCACAGCGGCAAAGAGAAAAAATTTGCCAACGAAACCCGCCAGCGGGGGAAGACCAGTAAGAGAGAAAAGAAAGATCGCCATACAGACAGCAGGGATGGCTGCTCCGCGCCAAGCCAAGCCGCGATAATCTCCGATCTCTTCTTTTCCTGTTTCATTGGCGACAATCACCACCACCAGAAAGGCTCCCAGGTTCATGATGAGATAGACGACGATATAAAAAAGCATCGCCTTGAGCCCGTCATTATTCAGCACCACAAGCCCCATGAGGATATAACCGGCGTGCGCGATGCCCGAATAGGCAAGCAGCCGCTTGAGGTTCTGCTGATTGAGGGCGCAGAGGTTCCCCAAGGTCATCGTCACCATGCTCACCATGAGAAGAAAATGCGGCCACTCCACGCCTGAGATAAAAAGCCAGTCTCCTCCTTCTCCCAAGCGCGATACCGCAGGAAAGAAAAAGCGCATCAGAATAGCTGTTCCCGCCGCGTTCGATCCTACGGAAAGAAAGGCTGTGATCGGCGTCGGAGCGCCCTGATAAACGTCCGGCGACCACATGTGGAAAGGAACGAACACGATCTTGTAGCCGAAGCCCGCGAGAATAAAGATAAAGGCCATAAAGAGGGCGAGGTGGTTTGTCTGGCCCTGGAACAAAGCCTCGCTGATCCTCGCATAATCCAGACTTCCGGTCATCCCGAAGATCCAGCTCATCCCATAGATCATCGTTCCAGACGCGACTCCCCCGTAGATTAGATATTTGAGCGCGGCCTCAGTGGAGCGGCGGTTATGGGGCAAAAACCCGGTCAGGATATAAGAGGTAATACTGACCAGCTCCAAAGAAAGATAGGCCATCAAGAGATTGCTTGAAGAGGCCATGAAGAACATCCCAAGCGCGGAGGTGAGAAGGATCGTATAATATTCGCCTTGATGGATCTCTCTAATTTCGCGACAGCCGAGAGACATCCAGACGACTAACAACGCCGCTAGCAGCGAGACCACTTTGAAGAAGAGGCTAAAGTTATCCAGGATGATCATGTGGTGAAAGAGCCAGCCCGGTGACATCCCGTAAAGCTGGAAGGTAGTCACAAGAGAAAGGATGCAGCCGAGGAAAGCCATCAACCCAAGCCACCTTTTGTTCCGAATGAACAGATCAAAGAGGATGAGAAGGAGGATCGTCCCCGAGAGGACGATCTCGGGATAAAAAAACTTGAGGCTTTCAAGATTGCCGAGATCCATAGCGGTTAAGAGAGATGAGGAATCACAATCTGATTCAGCTGATCCAAGGACGAGCGCAAAAGATCAAGGATCGCGTGCGGATAGACGCCAAGGATAATCACAATGATTCCGAGCGGAACAAGAGTGAAAAGCTCCCGGCCATTGATCTCGGGCAGCGACTTATATTTCTCGTTGACCGGACCTAGATAGACGCGCTGGATCGTCCACAGAAGATAGCCGGCGATTAGAATGACTCCGCTCGCGCCTAGAATGCTGAGAATCACATACTTCTGCCAGGCGCCCAGCAAGACCAAAACCTCAGAGATGAAGCCGGAGAGGCCGGGCAGCCCCATCGAGGCGAAAAACGCGACTGCCGTCACGCCCGTATAGACCGGCATGATCGCGGCCAGACCGCCAAACCCGTCGATGTCCCGGTGGTGGGCACGATCGTAGATCACGCCCACCAGAAGAAAGAGCATGCCGGTGATCGTGCCGTGATTAAACATCTGCAGCACAGCGCCATTGATCCCCTGCGGAGTGAAGCTCGCCATGCCGAGCATCACGTACCCCATATGACTGACGCTGGAGTAGGCGACGAGCTTCTTCAAATCTTTTTGTGCCATGGCGCAGAGCGCCCCGTAAATAATATTCCAGGTGCCAAGCGCGCCTAAAAAATAATAGGCGAGATCCGCCGTGGCCGCAGGAAGCATGGGATAGTTGATGCGCAGAATTCCGTAGGTTCCCATCTTCAGCAGAACGCCTGCAAGGATCACTGAGATCGCCGTGGGAGCCTCCACGTGGGCGTCGGGCAACCAGGTATGAAAGGGAAAGGCCGGGATCTTGATGGCAAACCCGATAAAGAGCGCCATCCAGACAACGTGCTGGAAGCCCCAGCCCCATCGATCAAACGGCCACATCGCCAATGCCGAAGTGCCATACTTGCCGCTTTGGGCGATGAGCTGGGTCATGTCGAAGGTATGAGGCTCGCTAGCGAAATACAGCGCCAGGATGGCGAGCAACATCAGCACGCTGCCGAAAAGCGTATAGAGAAAAAATTTGATCGCGGCGTATTCTCGGCGCGGGCCACCCCATATGCCGATCAGAAAGTACATCGGAAGGAGCATCACTTCCCAAAAGATATAAAAGAGAAAAAAATCGAGAGCCACAAACACCCCCATCATTCCGGTATCGAGGAGGAGAAAAAGTGCAAAGTAGCCTTTAACTCCCTTATCGATCCCCCAGGAGGCGAAGATGCAAAGGAAGCTCAGCAACGCGGTCAGCAGCACCATCGAGATGCTGATCCCATCCACTCCGATGAAATATTGGATGTTATAGGTAGGGATCCAGGGGGCTTTCTCCACAAACTGAAGCCCGGAGCTTGTCCGGTCAAAGTTCGCGTAGAGCCAAATTGCTAAAAGGAGCGGAGGCAGAGTGGCTAGGGCAGAAACCCAGCGGATCAAGCTGTGGCGGTCGTGCGGCAACAAAAGCACGACCACCATCCCAGCCACGGGGAAAAAGGTCATCCAGCTCAAGACGTTGTCAGTCATCTTGCAAGTCTCCTATAGGGATCAGCTCGAATAGCGCAAGCGGACGATGATGGCGAGGACTACGGCTCCCAGAATCACGTAGAGGTAACTGTTGATGTTCCCGGTTTGGACCTTTCTGAATTTGCCACCTGCCCAGAAGGTGATGTTGGCCAAGGCATTGACAATCCCGTCGATCACATAATTATCAAAGAGACCGTTAAACCAAGAGATATAGGCCGTCGTCTTCGCCGAACCATCCACGATAAAATCGATAATGTGCTGATCGATCCAGGCTCCCGTCCGAGCCAACAGAAGCGTGCCCCGGACGAAGATCGCCTGATAGATCTCGTCCACATAATACTTGTTGTAAAACAAACGATAGAGCGCTCCGCCGGCGAGAGAGGAAAAGCGCTCCGGCGCTAGCGCGCCACGATAGTACATGAGATAGGCGATAAAGAAACCGACAGCGGCCACCGCGACGGAACAGATCATTAGCAATAGTTCCGGACCTTCGGAGGCTGCCATTTCGTGCGGCTTGCCAAAGACAGGCTCCAACCACTCGGCGAATTGACTCCCGCCGAAAACTTCCGGAAGTCCGATCCAGCCGGCCGCTATCGAACCAATGGCGAGAATCACCAAAGGCACGGTCATGACCTTTGGGGACTCGTGCAAGTGCTCTTGGGTATGGTGATCGGCACGACTGTTGCCGAAAAAAACCAGGAACAATTGCCGAAACATATAGAAAGCGGTTAACCCTGCTCCGACCACACCCAGCGACCACAATAATGGGGAACCGTGCGCGCTCGAGAAGGCCTGCCACAGTATCTCGTCTTTGGAAAAGAACCCCCCAGTCAAAGGAGTCCCCGCGATCGCCAGAACCGAGATGGCAAAGGTCCAGAAAGTATACGGCATCGCGCTTCTCAGCCCGCCCATCTTCCCCATATCTTGCTCACCCCCCATGGCATGGATGACGCTGCCTGACCCAAGGAAGAGACAGGCTTTGAAGAAGGCGTGCGTCATCAGGTGAAAGATCGCCGCGCCATAGGCCGCAACTCCGGCTCCCAGAAACATGTAACCGAGCTGGCTGATGGTCGAGTAGGCGAGCACGCGCTTGATATCGTTCTGCGTAAGCGCGATCGTCGCCGCAAAAAGAGCCGTGGCGACGCCGATAACCGCCACTACCTCCAAAGTTAACGGTGCCATGGAGTAAAGGAAATGGAGGCGGGCGATCATGTAGACACCGGCAGTCACCATTGTCGCGGCATGGATCAGCGCGCTCACAGGAGTCGGCCCCTGCATCGCATCGGGAAGCCACACATAGAGAGGAATCTGCGCCGATTTTCCCGTAGCGCCGACGAAGAGGAATAAAGTCGCAAGGGTTGCTACCCCACCTCCCCATATCTCTTGGTTTTTCAGAAGGGATGCAAACTTCTGGATTTCACGAAAGCTGACAGTCCCATGACCCTGATGGTCCAGAGTCCAGAAGATAAGAAAGATTCCCAAGATGAAACCAAAGTCACCGACGCGGTTGACGATGAAGGCCTTATTTCCCGCTGTGGTATTGACGTGGTCCTGATACCAAAAACCAATCAGGGCGTAGGAGCAAAGCCCCACGCCTTCCCAACCCACAAACACGAGAAGGAGATTGTCCCCCGTGACGAGGAGAAGCATGGCAAAGGTGAAGAGATTGAGAAAGGTGAAGAAGCGCCAGTAAGAGTTGTCGTCGTGCATATAGCCGATGGAATAGATGTGGATGAGTCCCCCGATCCCGGTTACGACGAGAATCATTACCGCGGAGAGCGGGTCAATCCAAAAAGCGACATCAACGTTTAGGGAACCCGTCGTGATCCAAGTGTAGAGCCGGTCAATCAGGAACCGCTGCTCAGGCTGGAGCGCTACCAAATCAAAGAGCGCTCTAACGGACAGCAAAAACGATCCCAGGACAGGAGCGATAGCGATCGTGCTGATCAACCCCTTGCCAAAACGCTTCTGAAGTTGCGCTCCGAGCAGCCCGTTTGTCGCTGCTCCAAGCAATGGCAAAAGAACAATCCAACGAAGATAGTCTGTCTGTATCGGCTGATCCATATTATCGTGCCTCGTGCCGGTGGCGCGTGTTCGTGGAACTCAAAAGCAAAGCCTGAGATGAACGAGCACGAACACGCATCACGAACACGTTCTCACTCCTTCAGCGTCTCTGCAGCCTCGACATCAATAGTATGAAAGATCTGGAAGATGGCCAGCACAATCGCCAGACCAACTGCGGCCTCGGCCGCAGCCAGCATGATCACAAAGATCGCGTAAACCTGTCCTTCCACATTTCCGCTGCTGAAATGAGAGAAGGCGACGTAATTGATATTGGAAGAATTTAAGATCAGCTCCACTCCCATGAGGATACTGATCGCATTGCGCCGGGTTAGAACCGAATAAAGACCGAGGGAAAAAAGGATGGCGCCGATGACCAGATAGTGAGTCAGCCCAATCGCCATTAGAGCTTCTTCCTCACTCTCTCAGTTCCTTGCGGGAGAGAACCACGGCGCCGATCAGAGCCGCAAGCAAAACCAAAGAGGCGAGCTCAAATGGCAGCAGATAATTTTCCAAGAAGAGGTCGCCGATCCTTGCGGTCGTCGGAGCATAGAGAATCTCTTTCGCCTTCGCCCAGGAAGTCTCCCGGATGGTTTGCACAAGGAGAAAAATGAAGATCCCGATTGCCAAGAGGGCCGGGATTCTCCCTGCCGCACGGTTGGTAATCTCAACGTCCGTGATCCGATGCGTCAACATCACGGCAAAGAGAATAAGGACCAAAATGCCTCCGACGTAAATCAACAGCTGCACAGCAGCTACAAAGTCCGCGCCCAAAAAAACATAGATCCCAGCGACGCCGGCAAAGGTGCCCATGAGAGAGAAGGCTGAGTAAATGATATTGCGGGAGAAAGCCACCACCGCGGCCGAGCCGACCGTGATGATGGCAACTAGATAAAAGAGGGCCGTGGCAATATCCATGACTCCCGATCTCTTCTTGGAATCCCAAAAAAGCTGATGGCTTCTTGGGTTAAAACACAGGTAGATCCCTTACGGATCCAAGGCCAGCAGGACGTAAGGCCCCGCGCTGGCAAAAGGCAACTATCCCTCCTCTGCGCCTGCCCCGCCCGCCCCCTCCGGGGTGGCAAATTCATCTAGATATTTTTGCCCAATATCGACCTTCGCTTTCATCTTAGGCTCCGTCTCGCCGCCCTTCTTGGGTTTGTAAAGCGGCACAGGTTCCGTCACAAAATGACGCACCAAGCCGGATGGACTGTAACAGGCCCCCTCGAACTCCTGAGAATGGCGAATCGATCCTGTTGGGCAAGCCTCCGCGCAAAGACCGCAATACATGCATTTGCAAATATCGATATCAAAATGGCTAAAGGTTCTCTGCTTCGTCTCTTTGTTCATCTCGATGCCGATCGTGATGCAGGAGATCGGACAGTCCCTCTCGCAGGCGAGGCAGCCCGTGCAGATATCCATGTCGACCTCTAAGATACCCCGGTATCTCAGAGGCAAGGTCTCTTGGACCGGCTTCGGAATCCGATCGGGATACTGAATGGTCATCGGCCGGCGCACCAGATGCGAGAAGGTAATGGCCATTCCTTCAAAAATCGTGGTGACCGTCTCGGTGATATTCTTTACATACTCTGTAATAGCGCTCATAGTTTCTGAGATAATTCCATATTAAATGTAGGGTTTAAAGTAAAGTGCCGGACGGGAATGACGGATTTGATAGTTCACCCGCACTAGAAAAAGTGCCAGAATCGCCAATCCCATGATAAACATCGCCATGCTGACGGCGGGATTTCCCTGCGGCCAGATCACCATCCAGACCGCTGTTCCCATAAGGCAGAAAAAGGACAGCGG
>VBLN01000256.1 GCA_005878685.1 Deltaproteobacteria bacterium
ACGAAGTTCTATGAAAAATTCTTATGTCGCCCTCAACGCAGGAGAGGACAGCGGCCTTGCTCTCCGGCACCTCTCGGGCATGAAACAACGAACTCGATGCCGCCTGAGCTTTTTGCCCTAGCCAACGCCTTTTTTTCTTGCCTTACAACATGCTCACCGAGAAGCGGTTGCGTTACTCCGTCACGCTATGGAAATAGGCAACATGGGTATAGTCGGCGAATTCATCTTTTTCAGGGAGGAACCTTATGGGTAAGAGATCCGTGGTCTGGGTCGCTTCTATATTCGCAATGACACTGATCTTCTCTTTGGATGGGGCCAGAGCCCAGGAAAAGATCAGGCTCTCTTATAGCTCCAGCGATACCAGCAACGCTTCCTGGTGGATTGCCGAGGACGCAGGTTTTTTCCGCAAGAACGGTCTACAGGCGGAAATGATCTTCATTCCCAGCACCACGACCAGTGTGTCCAGTCTCTTGGCGGGGGATGTGAAAGTAGCCAACGCCTCAGGAGGTGCGGTGACGAGCGCTGCTGTGGGCGGGGCGAATTTGGTTGTCGTCGCTTGTATGCTTAACTCCCTTCCCTACGAGCTCATCGTGCAGGAAGGAATCCGCTCCGTAGAGGATCTGAAGGGAAAAGGCGTCGGCATCAGCCGGATCGGCAGCGCGTCCGATGTCGCGGCCCGTGCGCTGATCAAAGGACTCGGGTTGGAGCCAGACAAGGACGTGCCGATTCTCCAGATCGGCGGCGCGACCGAACGCGCGGTAGCGTTTCGCACCGGCAGGATCGCAGGCTTTCCTGCGCCTCCGGGAATCATCCAGCTGGCCCAGGGCATGCCGCACAGGGTCTTGATCAGCACAGCCGATTTTCAAAAGCGCTTCGAGTTTCCATACATTTGCGCGGTGACAACGAAGAGTTATCTCGCTGCCAACCGCGAGACAGTCAAAAGGGTTCTTATGGCCCTGATCGAGGGGACGCAATTTTTTAAGACGCGCAAGGCCGAAACCAAAAAAATCATCGCGAAGTACAGCAGGCAGAACAACGAAGGCTATCTCGAAAGCTCCTACGTAGCGATTGCCAAGCTCTATGACAGGGTCCCAATCGTCACCCATGAAGGTATGGAGGTCCAGATCAAGGATGCCTTGGCCCGGAAACCCGGCGCGAAAATGCGGTATGAGGACGTCGCGGATGAGAGTTTAGTTCGCGAGCTGGAAAAGAATGGCTTTATCGACAAGGTCTACGGAAAGTAGGAATCAGCTCTCAGCGGTCAGCTGAGCAAAAAAGCAGTTGCGCTGGTGATAAGAAGCTAAAAGCTGATGGCTAATTGCCGAAAGCTTCTATTCTTCGATCTCGAACCCTAGATCCTCGATCATGCGGTGGCCTTCAGTCGCCCTTTGGCCCGGAGTGGTGAGGTAACCGTTGACGAAGATGGAGTTCGCCGGATAGAGGCTCATCGGCTGAAGCGAACGGAGATTGATCTCCCGACCTCCGCCCACTCTTAGCTCCTTGCTCGGGTTGGTGAAACGCAAAAGGCAAAGAATTTTAAGACAGCGCTTCGGGGTCAGATGATTCGCTCCTTCGAATGGGGTCCCTGGAATGGAATGGAGAAGATTAATCGGAATGGAGTCGACGTCGAGTTCTCTCAGGGCCAGCGCCATGTCGACGATGTCATCGTCGGTCTCGCCCATGCCGACAATTCCGCCGCAGCAAGCAGTGAGTCCCACCGATTTTACATTGCGCACCGTGGCGACGCGGTCCTCATAGGTGTGCGTCGTGCAAATGTTGGGATGATGCCTTTGACTCGTGTTCAGATTGTGATTGATGCGCTGGAGGCCGGCCTGTTTCAGGATTTTCAGCTTTGCTTCATTCATCAAGCCCAGGGAGCAACAGATGCTGATGGGAACCTGACTCTTGATCTCCCGGACCACTTCGGCCATCTCGTCAATCTCTCTTTGAGTGGGTCCTCTGCCGCTGTTGACCATGCAGTATCGTACGGCTCCCGCTTCCTTGGCCTTGATGGCCGCTTCGAGGAGGCGTTCTCGAGGCAACAGCGGGTACTTGTCGACCGGAGCTTTTGAAATCGAAGATTGAGAGCAGTAGTGGCAATCCTCAGGACAGAGGCCACTCTTGGCATTCTTGAGGACGTGAATCTGGACTCGCTTGCCGAAATAGTGATGGCGGACTTTGAATGCTGCAGACAAAAGCTCCGGCAGCTGCTCATCGGATGCATGCAGCACGCTGTTCATCTCCGCACGCGTCGGAATCTCGCCCTGCAGCGATTTTTCCGCTAACCTCTCAAAATCCATCTCCGTCGTTTGCCTCCCAAGTTTTCTGCTTCTACCATGCGCACCTACTGCTTGCAACTCCGAGTGGCGACGCGGCTCAGAGTTGGTCGGCAAACATTTCCCTGTAGTGACGATACCAGTCGCTTTGGAATCGCTCCTCAGGGTCGTGCGTCTTCTTTAGCCGTAGAAACTCCACGAACTGCGGATAGCAGGTCTCCACCTGCTTGCGAGTAGCCCAGCGGTGATAAGTGAGGTAATAACTTCCACCGTACTGGATTCCTCGATCAATGAGGCGGCGGAAGTCAGCAGCGGCTTTTTCTAAGCCCTTAGCGCTGTGGACGACGTGAAGGTTAAAAATGATGCAGACATAAGGTTCCTTTGCCCAGGCCAGGAAGCTCTCTTCGTCCTTCTCAATCAGCCGGAGCGTCCCAAAGATCACGTTCACGTCATTCTCGCGGACATCCTTGCGGACGTCCTGCAGAAACCGGATCAGCTCAGTTCTTGGCACATAGATCTCGGTGATCATTTCAGTGGCTTTCTCCCTAGCTCCTAGCTGTTTGTCCAATGCCTCGTGGTAGTTGTCGATATAGGTGCTCAATTGGTGTGTGTCGGACCAGTAAACCTGACCGGATGTAGAGAGATAGTAGTTGGAGTACTGTTCGAACACCTTTCTTTTGTCCACGTGTGCGAAGTAGATAAGTCTTCTCCAGTCTTCAACGGAAAGCTCCTTTTGGCTCTCCGGCATCGGCGTGCTGTCATCGACCGGACGGTAGCGGGAGGCGACACCCTTGCGCAGGAAACCGTCCGAATCCGCAGCGGTCATGTACTGAAAATCGCCGTACAGGGATCCATCTGCGATCCGCTGCTGAAAAACAGGTATCAGGTCTTCGAGATCGAGGACCTCCACGACCCGCTCTACCTTCCGTCTGGGTGTGAGGCGAAGTTTGACCGACGCAATAACCCCAAACAGACCGTATCCACCGATGGCCAGCCGAAAGAGTTCGGAGTCCTCTCGTCTGTTGCATGTCCGCAGATTTCCCTTCGCATCAACGAGAAGAAAGGATTCCACATCGGCGATGATCGGTTTAAAGCGCAAACCCCGGCCGTGGACATTGGCAGCAAGCGCCCCACCCAGGCTCAAGCGGTCGGCGCCGGTCTGCTTCTGGGTGATTCCCCATTGTCTCTGCTTTCCTTTCTTCGTCTCCACAAGGTAGTTTATTAACTCAGGCCACTGAATCCCAGCCTCCACCTCGACTACTCCTTTTGCGGCGTCGAAGTTCAGGACACGGTTCATGACCCTCATATCAAGTAAGATAGTGTCGGTGCCGAATTGTTGGCTACCCATCGCGTGCATCCCTCCCGCGATGCTGATCGCCCGACCCTCCGCTCGTGCGCTGCGGACGACAGCCTGGATCGCCTCTGCGGATTGGGGCTTCACAACGCGGTGCACGCGGGTGAGATTTAACTGCGAGTGGATGTCATTGACGGCGGTCGTCGTCCCTGATTGCGCCTGCCATGTGCAACCAGCAGGTCCCAGTCCCACCGCAACGCCCGCTCCAGAAAGGGTCTTTAGAAACTCGCGCCGGGTCAGCATAAGCACCTCCTCTATGCTCTTCGTGCTGCTGTCAGGAATCGCGCGGCCCAGAAAATCATGAACAGCGCTATTCCCTGAAT
>VBLN01000257.1:0-4044 GCA_005878685.1 Deltaproteobacteria bacterium
TGTCCTTAAGCTGTAGGATCTCGCCCTTGACGTCGACCGTGATCTTTTTCGACAGGTCGCCGTTCGCCACCGCGATCGTCACATCCGCGATGTTACGCACCTGCGCCGTAAGATTGCTGGCCATGGCATTAACACTATCAGTTAGGTCCTTCCAAGTTCCGGCAACTCCGGCGACCACGGCCTGGCCGCCCAGCTTACCTTCCGTCCCGACCTCGCGCGCCACACGCGTGACCTCGGCCGCAAAGCTGCGCAACTGATCCACCATCGTGTTGATCGCTTCTTTTAACTGCAAAATCTCACCGCGCACGTCTACCGTGATCTTCTTCGAGAGGTCGCCGTTCGCCACCGCAATCGTCACATCCGCGATGTTACGCACCTGCGCCGTGAGATTACCCGCCATGACGTTGACGTTGTCGGTTAGATCCTTCCAAACGCCGCTGACATCACGAACCTGCGCCTGCCCGCCCAGCTTGCCCTCCGTACCCACCTCGCGCGCCACACGCGTCACCTCGGCCGCAAAGGCGTTCAACTGATCCACCATCGTGTTGATCGCTTCTTTTAACTGGAGGATCTCACCGTGCACGTCTACCGTGATCTTCTTCGATAGGTCGCCGTTCGCCACCGCAATCGTCACATCCGCGATGTTACGCACCTGCGCCGTGAGATTACCCGCCATCAAGTTGACGCTGTCGGTTAAGTCCTTCCAAGTTCCCGCGACCCCAGGCACGATAGCCTGACCACCCAGCTTGCCTTCCGTGCCCACCTCGCGCGCCACACGCGTCACCTCTGCGGCAAAGGCATCAAGCCGCTCAACCATGGCATTGACCGTCCTTGCCGTGCGCAAGAATTCGCCCTTGAGAGGTTGGCCTTCCGCCTCCAAGGCGACGGTTTGAGTGAGATCGCCCTTTGCTACGGCGCCGATGACGCGCGCCATTTCGCTCGTGGGGCGGACCAGATCGTCGATCAGACCGTTCATTGCATCGACCCTGCTCTTCCACGAACCAGTGGCTGCTGGAGGCGAAGCGCGCTGCGACAGCTTGCCCTCTTTCCCGACGACGCGACTCACCCGCTCTATCTCCCTGGTGTTGTCCGCCATCATTCCAATGATGTCGTTTAAGGTATCGGCGACTTTGCCGTTGATGCCGGTCCATCCGGTTGGCAGGCGAGCGGAGAAGTCTCCCTTTTTGACTGAAACAAGCACTCCCAGCAGCCGTTCGGCGTCCAACGCGTCACCGATGTTTGCCTTGGCCTGCATACACTCTCCCTCCTAGGACGAAACTGTTCCCATAATCGTTTTCATTCTAGAAAAACGCACAATTATACAGCTAATTCGAAACGGACGGAAGACAATTCAGGGCGGGTCATGGCCGTCCGTCTAGCGGCAAATGGACTTTGAACGTCGTGCCCTTACCCGGCTGGCTCTCCACCTTGATCCGCCCACCGTGGTTCTTGATGATTCGATCACAGATGGGCAGGCCCAAGCCCAGTCCCCGCTTCTTCTTTGCCGTGAAGAATGGCTGGAAAATCTTCGGCAGATCCCTCTCCTCGATCCCGAAACCAGTGTCCGCCACCGTAATCGCAACCGTCGAAGAGCCGCCGTCGGTCGGGGGCTCTGCCTTTGCCGCTACGGTCAACTTACCGCCCTCTGGCATCGCGTCGATCGCGTTCAAACAGAGATTCACCAATACCTGCTCCATTTGCTGCGGGTCGGCAGAGATGCTGGGCAAGTTGTTCTCTATTTCCGAAATCGCCTCGATCTTCTGTTTGTACAAATGATTGGCTAGCAGATTAATCGTCTTCTCGACCAACTGTCGGATATCGGTCTGGGAAACTTCGGTAGCCCGAGGGCGGGCAAATTGCAAAAGATTCCGTATGATCTTTTCACAACGCTTGGTCTCCTCATCGATGATCTTCAAGGAGCGATAGCTTGGGCTGGAGGGATCGGTTTCACTCAATAGGTCCTGAGTAAAGCCCATGACGATTCCCAGCGGATTGTTGAATTCGTGGGCCATGGAGGCGGTGATCTCGCCGAGCGAGACCAGACGCCCCGAGGCGATCAGCTGCTGCTCCAACTCCTGCGCCTGCCGGCGAAGCTTCTCCTCACTCTCCCGCAGGGCCTCCTGAGCGTGTTTCCAGAGTGTGATGTCGCGCGCGACCTTCGACGCGCCGATGATCCGACCGCTGCTATTCCGAATGGGCGAAATTGTCAGGGAGATATCGACGGCTCGACCACTCTTGGCTACGCGAACCGTTTCATAATGCTCGATCCGCTCCCCTCGCCGAAGGCGTTCCAGAATCAACCGCTCCTCGTCATGCCTTTCAGGCGGAATGAGGATCATAATCGACTTTCCAATCATCTCTTGAGCCGTGTATCCAAAGAGCCGTTCGGCGCCTGAGTTCCAAGAAGTGACAGTACCATCCAGGGTCTTGCTGATGATGGCGTCATCGGAAGACTCAACGATGGCGGTCAGCAGTGCTTGAGCCTCCTCCCGAATCGCTTTTTCGCCTTCTCTTTCCGCTGCGCCCGCTTTTTTCAGCTGGGAGATCATCCAGTCCAATTTTTCCGTTTCCGATTTGCTTTCAAGAATTAAGTCCTCGTCCGGCCAAAAGGCTTTCGTTTTTAGAAGCGGCCCCCTCTCATGGGCGAAGGAGGCGAAAAAATTCGTGCTTTATGAAGGCCGAAAGATACTATCTCAGGGAATTACCTTGTCAATGGGTGACCAAGGAATTCATTGTATCGACAAGCTCTTTAAGATCGACAGGCTTGGTAAGGTAGGCTGAAGCCCCTTTCTCAAAGGCTTGCATGCGGGTTTCGATGGTAGGATAGGCAGTCATCATAATGGCTTTGATACGGGGCTTGCGGCCCTTGATCTCCTCCAGCAGTTGGATGCCGTTGATGGGACCCATCCTGATGTCGAGCAAGGCGAGATCGAAAGAGTCTTGCTCAAGCAATCTCAGGGCCTCAGTCCCACTTAATGCTGTCTTGACCTCGAACCCCCTCTTGCCGAGAATTCTTATTAGCAGTTCGAGGAAATTCTGCTCGTCATCGACGACGAGTATTGGCACGGCCATCGTGTCTACGTCTCCGAATTGAAAACTGGTGCTCATTTTGGCTAATCCTTCCAAGCATTATGGTCGGGGATAAAAGGCCCACTACGCCGGCCCCCCTTCGGGGAGCTATCACAACTGGCATACACAATACAATACCCCCAATCAGAAGCGGGACCAGTTGATTCTTGAGCCAAATGAGCAACCGCTATGCCAAGAACTGAGACGAGCCGGCCCGCTTGGTTTCCTTTTAATTTCGCGAGAGCTGGAATCCGACGTGATAATTTTATGTAGGAAATCCCATACAGCCCCGGCGCATTACCTACAGGATGGCTATAAATCCTGACCCTGCTCTGTTTAAGTTGCCGCGCCTCTTCTAGGCTCGTGCGGCGACCCTTATTGCGTGTCTCCGAACGCTGGGTCTGATTTAGCTCCTGCCCGCGGCTTCCACTCAAGCGAATAGTACTCGCCGCGGTCGCGCGCCCACGGATCGAAGGCATTCACCACCGGCTCGAGCTCCGGTGCTAGCTCTGGAATCGTCCTGAGCAACGCGCGTTTCAAAGGAGAGATCTCCATCTCGTGACCGTTCGGCCTCCCCTTCTCCATCAGCTTCCCGCCCGGACCGTTGTTTGTGACCCACTCCATTCCCAGCTTGCTGTAGAACTCGGGTCGGAAGCTCGAGGTGAAGAAACGGTCACTGAAGAGCCGCCGCGAAGCGTTCAGGATGAAGACCTGGAACTGCGTCTCAGAGATGGCAAAGCCATGGGGTCGTGCGAACTCAGAGAGCCAGCCGACCACGGTATCGACATCCTCGATGTTGTCCACGATGCTGCCATCCGGATGCCCGAAGCAGTCGTTGATCTGCTTGCCGTGGTCGTCAAGCTGAGCCTCAGTGATGATCTTTGACTCATCGCACTGGTGCTGCCCGTACACCTCGCGCAGGATGCCGACCAACTGTTCCTGCTCCGCCCGCTTGGGCAAGCCCTGGGGCAGACG
>VBLN01000257.1:4059-6406 GCA_005878685.1 Deltaproteobacteria bacterium
GACGAAACTCATTGAACCGCGGCACACCGCGCTCGCGGTCGCGAATGATATCGAGGGCCGCCACGTCGATCTTGCCCGTCGCGCTATGCAAGCGCGGCAGTTCGAGATTTTGCAAAAAGCGCGGGTGATTCCGCAGCGTCAGTTTTCCCAGGCGCTGGCGCCCCATGGAAAGCGCCCAGTTGGCGAGCCCTCGCTCGCGCATCGCTTCGGTCGCCCGGCCGCGGAAGGTCTCCACGACCGGGATCTTGTTCCGGATCAGGTTCGGGTCCTTGTCCAGCTGGCGATATTCGATGAGATCGGGAACCATGGCGTGGAGGCGGTACACCGTGACGAACTCCTCGGGAAAGTTGAACGGCGATCCGAAATGGTGGGTGCCGCCGTTGATGCACTCCGGGCGAGCCGGCCCGCGCTCGTTTTCCGCCAGGATACTTTCGCCGGGACAAGCGTCCCTGCCCATGCCGAAAATGCCCAGACCCGACGCCAGCAACGAATACCACTCAGCCGCTCGCGAGTCGTTCGACTTTGCCAACCTCTCGGCGATCAAGCCAGCGATGCGTTCGGTAAGCTTGTCGCCGCGAAAGAGCCCGAACCAATTGGCGTTCATTCCCCGGTAAAGCGGCTCGTCGTAGAGGAGCTGCGGCGTCCACTCGATCGTGTGGATCTTGGCGATCTCGGCCGAGACGACGAGCCGCGCGATCTCGAAAAGCTCGTCCGCGCCGACGTCCCTGTAGGGAATTTTTTCAGCGGGACGCGCCGGGTCGCGCAGGCCCGAGTCTTCTTCGGACGGCTGCTTTCTAAACTCGTCCATAAAGGCGTTGTGCTCGCGCGCGAAGACGTTATGGAAGAAACTCAGGCCGATGGTCCAGTTGTCTGGGAACGCGGTCGCTTCCTGGCCCGCCCATTGCGGGTTGATCGGATCGTAAGACTCGAACAGGGGAAGATAACCGAACCTTTCGCCGGAGCGCGCCGCCACGAGCAACAGCTTGGCCGGATCTTTGGGATCACGCTTGACGCGCGCGCGCGAAGTGACATCGTAACCGTAGATCTGCGAGGCGTCCCACCAGGCCGTGACCGTGTTGCGCGTCGTTTTGTAACCGCGGGACAAATAATTTTTTCCTTTATGAAGAAAGGTAGGCGGCGGGCCGTCCGCGGCGATATAGCTCTTGTCGATGAGGTCGTTGGGACGGCAGCCGAGCTTGGCGACCTCCTCCGGCGTCAGGGTTTCTTCCGCGCCGCCGGCCGTCTCGGTCGCGCACCCCATTGCAGTCGTCTCGGACGCATTGTGTCCCTCCTCCAAGTGCGAAAACCAGTCGTGCGTCATGAACTGAATCCAGAAGGCAGCCAGCACGTTGAACGATGGAGCTTTTTGATAGTCGCATTCGGCGTCGGCCGAATAGCCGGGAAGGCCGTGGCCTTCCCGGCACTTCTCCGGAGACGGCTGAGCGCGCGTGAAAAGCTTTCGGCTGATCACTTGCGGATCGGGCTTTAAAAGCCCGACACGATCGCCGTGCCGGTTTTTCGCCTGCTCGTTCTTTCCTAGATCGGGAAACGTAACCTCGAACTGGACGTTACGCGCAAAAGGTTGGCCGGTCGAACCCATCAAAGGATTTTCTATATCGTTGCAGATGCCGGTGAGCGTGCGGAAGCGGATCAGCTCGCCGCGGCAAACTTGCTTTCCGTCGCCGCCGACGGCGTCGTATTGAGGATGGTCGGGCGGCAGCTTCATCTCGCTCCAAACCTTCATGGCCGGGCCCTCGCTCCGTTGGAAATAATTTTGATACGTCCCGCTGTTGTCGAAAAGGTTGAACTTGATCAGCTCGATGCGCAGGTATTCGAGATCGAGCAGCGCGCCTTCGATGCCGCGCCGGTTGGGATCCAAATGGCCGACGCGCCAAAAAGCCTCCGCCCCGCGGCTGCGGACGCCGGCCGCGGCCCCGTAGTTTTGCCAGTCCATCCAGGGAAAGCCGCGGTATCGGACCGCCTCCTCGCCGCCGCGGCAACGCGCAGTCGCTTCTTGAACCTTCCCCTGAAACCTTGCCGTAGGTTCGTCCGCGAGCGGGCGAAACCCCTCCGACGCAAGGTGGAGGCAGGCTACCATGTCGCTTGCCCCTGTGTTACATCCTCCGAGGCAGAGCATCGCTCCGGATAACAACCAACCGAGTTTTCTTCTCATCTTTGCGCTTCCTGCTGGATGCCTCCACCTGAAGAGTGTAGCAGCTCTTTCAAGCGGGCGCCCGCGTGCTCTCGGCGAGAATCACGTCGCTCGCCTTCTCCGCGATCATGTAGATCGGCATGACCACGAAAAAGCCTGGGATCCTTGGAAACACCGAGGCATCGACAACCCTGA
>VBLN01000253.1 GCA_005878685.1 Deltaproteobacteria bacterium
GTAAGTGTTGCATCTAAAGGGCTTAACTCTACTGTAAGTCTTTTGTTTGCAGCACTTGCGAGGAGATTCATAAGTGTTGCAGCTAAAGGACTTATAGGGGGTGGGGGTTGGCGAGAGAGTAACGCTTTGGGATGGGGAGATTCTAGAGGAGTTAGAAGGACCGCGTGGCGGGCGGGCATGGCTTAGAAGGGCGGGGGTGACTCTTGCCGACCTAACGAAAACATTATAGCATATTGATATAGTTTGTCAATGATTACTTTAAGTGGTTTGGATTCTTTCGGATAGCGAGAGGCGCTTCAAATTGGCACTGGGAACTACGAAGAAGTGTGATGAGGGAGCCGTGGTGCGGCGGGAGTCAAGGAAGTTGCTCCTCGGTTCGGTCTACAGAAAAGCCCTTCTTTTGAAGGGCGCGGACGATGTCCTTTCCCGTAACACGGGGAAGACGCGTCATACGGAAATCTGCTGGATGCCGATCAGTTCGAGGGAGCCTGGGTCTCCATTTTGCTCTTCCAAGCAAAGCTGGATCACTTCGCGCGCGCGCTTCATCAGAGTGTCGAGGTTCTTGGCCTGAGTGTGGCAGCCGTGAAGAGCGGGAACAGTCGCGACGTAGTAGCCTTCCTCGTCCTGCTCAATCAACACGGTGAATTTTCTCTTTTGCTTCAAACGAGTGTCCTCTTTGCGAAAGTCTATCATGAAAGGCAACGGGCGTGAGGCGGACAGACTTGAGCTTGGCTGACGTGGGGCGGGATGGCAGATCGTCCGGGGAAAAGAAAATGAAGGAAGATTCAAACCCGCGTATGTGGCACCCACCTGCGCACGAAGCGGCCACCCGCCCTGCGAGATTCGGTCTACTGTGACCCGCGGGTGCTGTAAAGCCTAAGATCCTCATCGGTGACTTCATCGGGTGGTACAAGCTTGTAGTGTTTTTCGGCCGCGATTCCTAAGCCCTCTTCGCCTTCCTCAAATTCGAACAATGCTATCACCCCACCTTGCATGAACTGCGCGCCTATTGGGCGGCAAATAAGGGAAGGAAACTTGTGCGCACAAACAGCAAGGTCCTGTTCTATCTGGACAATGTTGAGTTTGTCGGAGCCGCCCTTCGCTTGGACTGGAAAAACATAGTGCGCACCTTTCTTGTCTAAGCCCACGTATATTTCGTCAGTTTCAGCCTGGCCCATATTAGGAACAGATGTCCGGAGGTGGTTTTGCAAAGAATAGCAAGCCACGCCGGTGAAAATGTCGACCAACCGGTTGTAGCGCAGCTTGGCAAGAAGGGCTTGTTCGTCGCTGAGCGCGTATTTCGCCACAACGCCCGGAGTTGCGTCCGGTACTTTGGTGATTGCGAGATTCTCGTTCGGAGCTATAGGTTTGTCTGGTATCAAGACAAAGCGATATTTACCCCTACCGGCGGGGCGGATGATCCACGTTTCTGCCTCTCCAGCATGCTTCTTGATCGATTGCGGCAGCCCTGCCCTGTACCGGAAGGTATAGATGAGGTCACCTAGGTTTTTCGGCTCTTTCAAACCTAATTCTTTGGCAACCAATAGAAGTTCCTCACGGTCGAAGTCGAGCTCACGCATGCCCTTTTTGAACTTTGACTGAAAGATCTTCTCGATGATGGCGCTGTAAAGGTTTTTTTCGTTCATCAGCATAGTCCTTGACCTGTTCTTTGCTCCCCGCCAGCGTAGGAGCACGACCTCTTCTCTAAGCTGCTCCTTTGTAGCCGTAGCGAGGCGTGTCCTGAATAAGTCGATGCCTGTCACTTCATAGCCGAGCGAGTCAGCAATGTCTGCGAGCAACTGGCCAGTTCGGATCATCACGCGCAGATATGAGGCTTGGTCACCGACCACGTATGCGAGCTGAGCTCCGGGACGAAGCACAGTGCGGAGATCAGACAGGTGCTTAGCCATTCCGCCAAAATAGAGTCTAGTCACTCGGGCATACAGCCTCTCAAAACCCGAGGTCTTGCCAAGTTCTATTCGCCGCTTTTCTATAGCTTCGGCGATGCTTTGGATTTCTTCGTGGTCAGAGACGAGTACATCGTCACGGTCACTCTTGTAAACGCCTCTGGTATTAGACCTGACCAGATCCTGCTTTAGGGCGCGCAGATCTTGCTTATTTCGGATAAATCCCAGCAAAACTGACTCTAGGCGCGTCGTGCGGGTGTAGTCTTTCTCGTTAGGGTATGGTGGTGATGTGATTACCGCATCGATTGAATTGGGTTGCAGGACACTCAAAATGTTCCGTGAATCGGCTCGATGTACAGTTGCAGATGTGAGGTTGCGATGCCGCACAGTCCGAAGGTCATCCGTGATCGCTTGGATCGCATCGAGCCAGAATGTGACTGCCGGGGCATCGGATTTCGGTGGTCCGACGCCGACTTCTGGTCCGAATTCTAGATTACTTATTTCGAAAACTAGAGCCTTTGCAAGCGCAAGACGCTCGTATCGGGTGAGGACATCGTGTCTGAACTCCTGAATTGATTCCAGCAGCACTAGTACCCTGTGAAGGGGCACAGGGCTGATCGAATTGGTAAGGAGTAGTGCTTCTGCCTCATGGGGCAAACGGCGGAGGCTGAGAGGATTCATCTTCGGCTTGCCAGCTCTGAAGAGCGGCATGTTCTGATATTCCTCGAGACCATCAAGCGCAAGCCTCTTGCATGCTGAAGCCGCTATCCCCTTCGCATGCTTGAGAAGTGCGCCGGGATCAGCCTCCCAATTGACCTTTACTCGCGTCGCGAAGCAGGGGATCGGGTTAGCTTCGATTCCTACGCTGGGTATTCCTAGCTTCTTGCATTCGACGAGAGTAGTGCCCGTGCCGCAAAAAGGATCAAGGACGATTGCACTTTCCGTGATTCCGAAGCGCTCCAGATAGCTGCGTACGAGATGCGGTGGAAATGAGAGGACGAAACGATACCAATCGTGGACGCTATGGTCCTCCGCTCGAAGCTTGTTGTTGTCTCTCAGTGCCTGCGGGTTAGGCCGTAGTGCGGCGGCTTGACTCATAGTTCAAAGGGGGATGCTATCACGAAGCGTCAGTATATTGTCGCTCTGCAGTTTATGAATTCAAGAAAGTAAATGGCGGTGCCATTCGCGTTTCTCCTATAAGTTTCGCTCGGCTGACAACATTCTAAATAAGACGTAGAATCGCGCAACGGATGGGAGGCTGCCGTGCGCCTACTTCTTGTTTCGGCACTGCTTGCACTCTTCTTTATTTGTTCGCGTGCCAGCACTGGCTTTGTTTGTTTGCCTGCCAGCACTGGCCCAAAGAGCACACCGGAGCAGCCGGATATCAGCCGATCGGGCCGCGACTTCTTAGAAGTCTGTTCCAGCATAGACAGTGAAGGGAACAGAGACCCTGCCCGCATCTATCGTGATGCTACCTGTCTGGGCTGGGTGGAAGGCTTCGCCGATGGCTTCCTGGTGCATGATGAGCTGCTCGGTGTCCCGAGAAGGGACAGGCTGGCCTGCGTGTCCCGTGGAGTGAGCACGATCCAAATCGTTCGCGTCATGAAGAAATACCTCGCTGACAATCCTGAGAAGGCACACCGCGCAACCCGTTACATAGCCTCGCTTGCGCTGGCGGGCGCATTTCCGTGTAAAGCGGGAAAGTAGCGATGGGAAGTGGCGAGTGAGGAGTGACCAGTGGCGAGTGGCGAGTGGCGAGTGGCGAGTGGCGAGTGAGGAAGGAGGAAGAGAGATTTCTCCCTGCGCAGGCCGACCGCCCCGATCGGAATCGGGGCGGGAAGAAAACGTCGGCCTGCTCCGTTCGGTCCCGTAAGATTATCCGGGATGCAAACGACGCAAATGACGGGCGGTGGGGCCCGTTCGTGGGCGTTGCGCGCGAGGACACGATCCATTCGGCTACGCTCAGGACAAGAAAAGGCGCGGCCCTAAAGGGCCGCCTCTACAAGGGCTCTTTACGGAGAGCTGCGCCGGGGAGAGGTTACCAGAGGAGGGGGAGGAGACGGGAGCGGGTGCGGAGGCAGTAGTCGGAATAGCCGGGGAGGTCGCGGCAGAGCATTCTTTCTTCGTTGAGGAGGCGGAGGACGATCAAGGGGATAACGCAGCTCGGCGCTGACGTGAAAAAAGCGGGCTAGTTTTTTAGCTTGGGCCTTGCTGATGGAACGCTTGCCATGGAATACCTCGGAAGTAATGCCTTTCGATCCGAAGAGTTTCCAGAGGCCTTTTTGAGTCAGATGGCGAGCCTCCATGAGATGGTGAAGCGTCTGGTGAGGACTGGACTTGCGGATGGGATAGCGGCGCTCCTCGTAATCATCAATCAAGACGGTCAGCAATTCGGCGAGCTCTTTTTCTTCGGGTGAAGGATCCTCGATTTCATCGAGGCGAAGCAATTCGCCGGTGAGCCGCACGCATTCGTCATCCGCGCGGATGACGTGAGGAAGCGTCCGGCGCAGCAGTTGCCCGTATGCTTTCTCATCCAGCTCTGGGGTGATCGTGCTCATTGTTTCCACGTTCCTTTCTCATATTCGGAATGCGTCAGGAGATGCAAGACAAAAACGATTTGCGCCCTGTAATTCACGCGCGCAATCAAACGATACTTGTTCCCAGCGATGTTGAAGACGGTTCTACGGCCGACCAGATCGGCGTTGTGATAGACCTGCTTCAAATCGGCAGGTGTCCTCCAATTCGCACTACGCACCACGGCGTACCACGATTCGAGACTGGCTTTCGCGTCCGGGTGCTTTTGCCAGAACTCTTCCAGGGCGCCGCGCTTAATGATGCGCATGAGGGGCTATGTTCTCACAAAGAGAACTAGAGGTCAAGAGGCAAGGAGCGGCCAGGCGGTGCGGCTTACCAGAGGAGGGGGAGGAGGCGGGAGCGGGTGCGGAGGCAGTAGTCGGAATAGCATTTTTTCCTCGTTGAGGAGGCGGAGGACGATCAAGGGGATAACGGCGAGGAAGCCCGGGAGCGCCCACCAGGAGCCAAGCGCGAGCGGCGTGAAGAGCAGCATGAGAACAGCGCCGAAGTACATGGGATGGCGGACGAGCCGATAGGGTCCGGTGGAGATGACTTTCTGCCCTTCTTCGACTTGGACGATGCGAGAGGCGAAACTATTCTCTTTCATGACCCAAAGGGTGATCAGCAAGCCGACGAATACGAAGAGTTGGGAGAGAAT
>VBLN01000258.1 GCA_005878685.1 Deltaproteobacteria bacterium
AAATGATGGAAAAGGCATCCATTTATTAGCCTGCTTTCGACTCCCGACTGGTTTAAAAAATCTGGCAATTTGGTACAATAAGTGTTCTCATTCTGAGGATTTAAGTGGTGACGGACACTGCTGTTCAATTCCTATTGGAAGCCCAAAATCCAGATGGAGGATGGGGAGCGGAAAAAGGCAAACAAAGCAATACAGAAGCTACTTCGATTGCTATCCTAGCTTTAAGCGCGATAAGAGACGCTTCACTGGAAGAAAAAATAAACCGAGGACTGACTTGGCTGATCAATAGGCAGAAACCAGATGGCAGTTGGCCGCTACGGGATTCCTCCAGGGAATCTTCCTGGGCCAGTGCCCTTGCCACCCTGTCACTGGCTCATTTTGCGTCTCACCGCCAAAAGGCCTTTTTGGGAGCAACTTGGCTGCTTCGACAAGAGGGCAAGTTTGGCTTCCTCGCCTCTCTATTCTACCGGTTAGCGCCACAAAAGACGGCAGTTAAGTTGAACCCTCTTTTAAAAGGATGGCCTTGGACCACGGGCACATTTAGCTGGGTGGAACCGACGGCCTATTCGCTCATCGCCCTAAAAAAAATCAAGCCTTACCTTAAGGACAAGCAAGCCCATGACAGGATTCGCCAGGGCGAGCTGATGATCTACGATCGCATCTGCGCCGAGGGTGGCTGGAATTACGGAAACTCTGAAGTTTTGGAAGATAATTTGTGGCCTTACCCTGATATCACGGCATTGGCCCTTATCGCGCTCCAAGACCATCGCGAAGCGGAGGCCAATCAACTTAGCCTGAAGTCTCTCAAAAAGATGTTAGCGGAGAATCACTCTGGTCTCACTTTAAGTTGGTCCGTCATTTGTTTATCGCTTTATGGCGAGGACCCCTCTCCGTGGAGGAAATCGCTCGCTAAAAACTATGAGAAAACGGCATTTCTTGGTGAAACAAAGACGATCGCTCTGGCTCTGCTCGCGGCCGGTGATGGGGTTGAGGTCTTTCGAGTGTAAGATCCTATGCTTGATCGAAGAAGTTTTCTGATAGGTTCGGTAGCCGCCTCTCTTACTCCCTTCATTAAGGGTTGTCAGTCGGCTCCCTTATGGGACAAAGACGCCTACCAAAAGCAATCCCAAAGCCACGTCGCTATTTTGCCTGCAAAGAACTATGAGATCGCCCTCAAGGATATCATGATCAGAGGCATTAGACTCTTCAACTTAAGTCTACGAGGAAAGAGAGTTGTTCTGAAACCAAACCTAGTGGAATATGATCCGGCTGGTGTTATCAATACCCACCCTGCCGTGATCTCCGGAGCCATTGAGGCATTCAAGATGCTTGGAGCACGAGAGGTGATCGTTGCTGAAGGCCCCGGCCACCGTCGCGACAATGAATATCTCTTAACGGCCTCGGGTCTCTTGCCAGTTCTGAGGGATCACAAAGCACCCTACGTGGATCTCAACTACGACGACACTCGGCCGCTCAAGCTGCGCAGCCACTTTACAAACCTGGGGCATCTCTATCTCCCCGAAACCATTGCCAAAGCGGACCTTCTGGTATCCATGCCGAAGCTGAAGACGCACCATTGGGCGGGAGTTACGCTGTCGATGAAAAATATGTTTGGCCTTGTTCCGGGCGCCGTCTACGGCTGGCCCAAAAACATTCTCCATTGGTCTGGAATCGGTGAAAGTATCCTGGACATCAACGGCAGCCTCCCTATTCCTCGGTTTGCGATTGTCGATGGAATCATCGGCATGGAAGGAAATGGGCCTATACAAGGAAAGCCCAAGCATTCTGGCGTCTTAATCCTTGGAGGCGATCTGGCTGCCGTCGATGCCACCGCCGCTCGGCTCATGAAGATTGATCCTTGGAAGATCAACTACCTTGAGAGGGCGGGTCACTTCCTGGGTAACATCGAAGAGGAAAAAATCCTGCAGATCGCCGAGTCTCTTGAGCCTCTTAAGCAGGATTTTGAGGTCATTCAATCCTTTGCCCACGCGAAGACTCTCACAGGGTAATCCCGGTGACCCTTATTCGAATCAAATTACACCGTCCGTTCCCTACCCCTTTTTCTCCTTGACTCCAATCACAGTCTTGCTCTATTTTACGCCGTACTGACTTCGGCTGGGTTCTCGATCCGTCACGCCTTTGATTTGTTTTTGCTTTGCCCGGACCGGTTCAATCCTAGCCAGGGATTTCTAACATCAACCAAAGGAGGGCATCATGTCAGCACCAAAGACTATCATGCGATTCTCGAGCCTGGTCGTTTTCGCCGCGTTCGTCACAATGGCGTCAGCGCAGCAGAGACCGCCGTATGGACCGGAAATCATCCTCGACAACGCGAAAAAGATTGCTGCGGCAGCCATAGCCGAAGCCAAGAAGAACAACTGGAATGTCGCGGTCGCAATCGTAGACAACCATGGGGCTCTGGTCTACTACGAGCGCATGGACGATACGCAGAGCGCGAGCCCGGTGATCGCCGTTGAGAAGGCGCGTAGCGCGGCGATGTTCCGCCGCACGACCCGGGAGATGCAAGAGACGGTCAACAAGGGCAACACGGCGTTTTTGGGCATTCCCGGAGCGACGCCCGTCACCGGCGGATTACCGATCATATCTGGCGGGAAAATCATCGGCGGTATCGGCGTGAGCGGGGTGACCTCAGACCAAGACGAGCAAGTTGCCAAGGCAGGCCTCGAAGGCCTGAAATAGCGTGACCCCGCAGAGAGAAGATATTCTTACATGAAGCCTCTCGTCAGATTCGCTCTGATCGGCACGTTGCTCTGTTTAACCCACGTCACCAGTCTCGCGCTTGCCCAGATGCAAAAGGTCAAGCTGACCATGCCCGTGGTCGCTCTCTCGATGACGCCGGTCTACTTGGCCCAAGCCAGGGGATACTTTGCGGAAGAGGGGCTGGAAGTTGCTACAACCGTCACGAGCGGGAGCGGCCCGGACATCAGGGCGCTAATTGCCGGTGACGTGGACTTCACATTCACTCCGGGGGACAACGTCATTCTCGCCTACCAGGAAGGCAAGCGGCTCGTCATGGTCATGAGTGGTCTCCACCGGCTCTTTATCAACTGGGTGATCCATAAGGATGTGGCGAAAGCCAAGGGAATCACCGAAGCGAGTCCGCTCGGGGAAAAGCTCAAGGCCCTGAAAGGGCTTACGGTCGGCGTGACCCAGGCAGGGGCATTGACGGCCCATTTGGCCGCCTTCGTGGTTCGCAAAGCGGGATACATGCCACAACCAGACGTGAAGATTCTCCCCATCGGGCCGGGGCCTACATGGCTTGCCGCGCTCGAAAACCGAAAAGTCGATATGGCTTTGACTGCCACGCCGACGCCCGAGACCGCCATCCACCGCGGCTTCGCGATCATGTTCATCGACAACGCCCGCGGAGAAGACCCATCGTTTCCTGAGTTTCTCATGTGTAACCTCATCACACGTCCCGAGGTGATTGAAAAGCAGCCGGATCTAGTGCGGAAGATGGCGCGAGCGCTGGTGAAGGCAAATAAGTGGGCTCTCTCCGCCACGCCTGAACAAGTGGCCGAAGCGCTCAAGCCGACGTTTGCGCAGACCGATCCGGTTATTCACCTGACTGGGGTCAAATCAGTTCTGCCGGCGCTCGATCCGGACGGCCGGACGAGCGAACGCAGCCTGCAGATCACACAGGATGTGCTCGA
>VBLN01000263.1 GCA_005878685.1 Deltaproteobacteria bacterium
GTCCACGCTGGCGATATCGGCGGAGTGGCGGTGTTAAAAAGGCTACGGCCGCGGCAGTCGCGGGTTCTGGCTGTGCGCGGGAACAACGATACCGTGGAGCGGTGGGCGCGAAGTGAAAGGAGAATATTGAAGCGACTGCCGCTGGAAGCTGCCGTGGATCTTCCGGGAGGACGACTAGTCGTGGTCCATGGCGACAGAACTGGGCCAGCTTACCGACGCCATGAACGCTTGCGCCAGATTTATCCGGATGCGCGCGCCGTCGTCTATGGGCACAGCCATCACCTGGTTTGCGATCTGAACGAAAATCCCTGGATCCTCAATCCCGGTGCTGCCGGCCGCTCCCGAACCTTTGGCGGGCCTTCATGTTTATTGCTTGTGGCTAGCAAGAAGAAATGGTAGGTCAAGCAGGTGTGGTTCGAACTATTCCTTGTGACAAGCGTCTCCTCGGGGCGACCTGCTCGGGAATATCATCCGGCGAGGCGGTAAAGTCTCTCGGCGTTTCCTCCGACGACCGCTTCCTTGTCCTTTAGCGTCAAGTCTTCGCGAGCCAGGAGTTCGTCTAGTTCGTGCCGACACGTTTCGGCGTCGAAGATCTCGTGCGGAAAGTCGCTGGCAAACAAGAACGGTTCCGACCCCGCTTTTTGAACGGCGAAGCCAAGCCCGCTGTCGTCGCAATCGAAGCCAACGAAGACTCTTCCTTCTCGGATCTGTTTCCTGAAATAGTCACTTGCCTTCTCCTCAGGGCTCGGACCGATTAAAACCTCTCCTTTAAGATCAACTTGCAAGTGCGCACGATTATAGGAGCGATCGATCCTGTCCATGAAGAAAGGAACCCACGTGGCGCCCCCCTCCAAGAAGGCGACGCGAACCTTGGGGAAGCGGTCAAAGATGCCATGAGCCAGCATGGCGGCAGCCTGGATCATGACGCCAAAAGGATGACCCAAAGCATGGATCGGATAGTAGGTGCTAAAGGTATCCATACCAAGATGATGGTGACAGCCACCGTGGACAGCGAGACAGCATCCTAGCTTCTCGATCTCTTCGTAGATCGGCCAGTAGATCTTAGCGCCGAAATGAGCCTTGATTCCCTCGCCGGTTGAAGGGAGCATCGCCCCGCACATCCCGAGCTGCTTCACCGCGCGGCGAAGCTCTTCTACGGCGGCGTCCACATCTTGAACCGGAATCAAGGCCATCCCTTTGATGCGAGGACTGGCCTTCACGAACTTCTCGTAGAGCCAATTATTGTACGCCCGGCATGCCGCGATCGCCCACTCCGTGTCTACGATCCGGCCGACGGCCAGACCAGCGCTCGGATAAACGACAGTGCACTCAATGCCGCTCTTCTCCAAGAAGTCATCCCACTCCTTGGCACCGGGGTTTCCCATTCCGTCGCGGTGTTTTCTGAGATATTGGAAGTGGAGGTGGTCCAACACAGGAAAGACGGACGGGGATCTGTTGCCCGCAGGCATGAGCTTGGCGATCTCCTCGCCGCCAGCATAATCGTTCACGTGGCCATCAGCATCTATAATGCGCATTGCGGCTTCACCTCTCGCTTCACTTAATGATGACACTTCGCTTAACAACATCGTAGGACCCTGTCAAGCATTGCGTTGATCCTGTGACTACGAGAGAGCCCGAAGGGAGTGCGAGTGAGGCGGCGGACGTAGGAACGAAGCGGTTCGGTGCAGGCCCTGACCACCCGGGTAACCACCGATGGGGCTTTGGGTGGAGGCCTCAAGGAACTGGCCCATCGGCCGCAGCCGAAGGCGCGCTCCCTGAGGAGACTCTGCAAGGCTCCGGTTTTTGGACTTCTTGGGGGGCTAGCTGTGTACCGAGATTTCTCCCGGGCCGGTGATAATGCAGACGGGCATATGGGTCGTGTTGCGCGCGTGGCCGATGCGTCCCTGATGATCGATGATAATGAGGCCAGCCTTGCCGCCGGTCTTTTCCTCGAGTTCAGCTACGGCCCTTCGGGCCGCCTCCATCGGGTGATAGCCGGAGCGCACCAAGTCAAGGGCCGTCTTCCCCATGACCGCGCGAATGATCGCTTCTCCCATGCCGGTGCAAGACGCTGCGCCCGCGCTATCGGCATAAGTTCCGCAACCGATGAGGGGAGTGTCGCCGATCCGTCCTGGAAGCTTATCAAAGATGCCGCCGGTCGAAGTCCCCGCGACGACCTGCCCCGTCTCATCCGCTGCCACGCAGCCGACCGTTCCATGTTTTTTGTTCCACCGCATCCTTTCTTCATCGATGACGAGAAACTCCGGCGAAAATTCCGGCACGCCTACCTGGCGCGCGAAGCGCAAGGCTCCCTCTCCAGCCAGCACCACATGCCGGCCATCCTCCAGCACCTTTCGGGCCAATTGGACGGGATTTTTGATTCCGGTTACTGCGGCCACAGCGCCCGCGGTGAGCGTGCGGCCCTCCATGATGGCGGCGTCCATCTCCACCTGTCCGAGGGCGTTCAGAGTCGAGCCCGTGCCGGCGTTGAAAAGCGGATTGTCCTCGAGCAAGATCACGGCGGCTTCGACCGCGTCCAACGCCGTGCCGCCATTCTCCAAAATCTTCCATCCTGCCAATGCCGCCTGGTTGCAGCCTTCGAGTCGTCTCGGAAGGCTCTCTTCGGGAATCTGGCCGGCGCCGCCGTGAACAATGATGGCGCATGGGCGAATACTCATAGTAGTGTCACCGAGATCGACAAGCGATTTTCTTTGGGTGAGCCGTATCGTTATCACCAAAAGGAGGCTTGCTCAAGGAAACTGTGTTGCTAAAAAGTCCTTGTCAGGAGATCAAGCCTCACATAGAATCGCCTAAAAATCATTGGTAGGAGATTTCGATTATCCACAGTGGCTGAGAAGAGATCAAAGAAAGCGGGCGGGAGAAGTGGAGCCCGGCGAAGGAGAAAGCCGGCCGGAGTCTCAACCGGATTGGCCGCGACCGAGCTCGAAGCGGGGGATCCTTCCGAAGCGGCCATCGAGCTGCGCCGCTCTGTCGAGCGCGATGGGGGAAAGGTGTTGGGTGTGTACAGAGAGCCGTACGCGGGTCGCTGGGTGCTTATTGCGGCTTTGCCCATCGATCAGGTCGAGCCGACGCCCTACCAGCGCAATCTCTCGGACGCGCACGTGCGGAGGCTGGAGAACGTCATAGGTAAAATTGGCCGTTTTTTGGATCCGATCATCGTCGTACGCGCGAAGAAAGGTAGCGAAGGAAATGTTAAGTACTGGACGCCGAACGGGCATCATCGGCTCTCGGCGATGAGGACACTAGGCGCCAAGAGCATCACGGCAATCGTGGTGCCGGAAGCGGCTATCGCTTACCAGATCTTGGCGCTGAACACTGAAAAGGCTCACAACCTCCGGGAAAGGGCGCTGGAGGTGATTCGAATGTACAAGGAGCTCTCCGAATGGGACGATGCGACGGAGGATGCTTACGCTTTGGAATTTGAGGAGCCAGCGCTCATCACGCTTGGTCTTTGCTATGAAGAGCGGCCGCGCTTCAGCGGCGGGGCCTATCACTCTGTATTGAAGCGGGTGGATGGATTTCTGAAAAAGCCTCTGCATGAGGCAATGAAGATTCGCCGTGAAAGAGCAAAGGCCGTTCTGGCTCTGGATGATTTGGTGATCGAGAAGGTTGAGGCGTTGAAGTCCAGAGGTCTAACCAATCCGTATCTCAAGAGCTTCATCGTGGCGCGCGTCAATCCGGTTCGTTTTAGACCCAAGGACGCGGCGCCGCTGAGCTTCGATGACGCGCTCGAACGCATGGCAAACGCCGCCGCAAAGTTAAATCCAGAGCGAATCAAGGTGGAGGATCTTGCCCGCTCTGGTGGCGTTTTCGAAGAAAGCAGCTAAACCGAGAAGGAGCATCGGTCATTCTAAGGGATACTGTTTAAGCGCCGCTCAAGCTCTTTGATTCTATTTTTGCTCAAGGGAAACGCGAATTGCTCGTTGCGCATCCGGAGCCGCTGCTCTGAAACCCTGCGGATAATCTGAGCCGCCCGCCGGTAGTTC
>VBLN01000264.1 GCA_005878685.1 Deltaproteobacteria bacterium
GAAACAAATGAACTTCGGGTGTAGGTTCTCCTTTTCGGCTTGCGCTGGCGAGGTTTAGGAGCGCGAGAACCCACACTACGTCGAAACGCAATAGCCAAACCGAATCGTTGCTCACGAGTGTCCCTCCGAGTCCTAAGTATACTCGAATTCCCTCTTTCGATGCACCTCTAACCTCGGCGATCTGAACAACAGGAATCGCTGAACTTACTTCATCTTAAAAGCCAGCGGGAGGACTTCGTCCACGTTTTTTCCGGTCCAGTGCCATTTGGGGACGCTGGACCAGATCTCTTCGCCTTTGGCTTGGACTTTGTCCAGCAGCTCATCTTCGTTGAGGCGAAGATACTTGCCGTTATCGACGAGTATCTCTCCATCCACAATCACCGTTCGCACGTCGCGGCTTGTGCCGGTTTCGACGAGGGCCTTGATCGGGTCGCGCACGGCGCCGAAGGCGATGTCTTTGAGATTAATGATAGCGATGTCGGCTTTGGCGCCTTTTTGAAGTCGGCCCAAGTCATCCCTTCCGATCATTTTTGCCCCGCCAAGAGTGGCAGCGTTGAAAACATCTCGCGGATGGCCGGCGATGAAGCTCTTATCAGCCACGCGCGAGCCCAAGGCGGCATAGCGCATCTCGGAGATGATGTCCTTCGGGAAGGTGTCGGTGCCGATGCCCACGTTGATTCCCGCCTTACGATAGCGGTCGAAGGATTCCATCGTGATGCCGAGCTTGAGGTACTTTAGCGGGCTGTGGGCGACGGAGGCGCCGGAATCGGCGATGATCTTGACATCGTCGCCGTAGGGATAGGCGACCCAGCTATGGCCGGTGACGAAGATGCAGTGTGAAAGGGAGACCTCCGGGTCGAGAAAACCGATTCTATGGAGCAACTCAACCGGCGTGCAGCGATAACGCTTCATCACCGTGTGAAACTCGATGAGATTGATCGTCGTGTGAATCTGGACGCGCACCCCCAATCTTTTTGCCGCTTTCCGGCTCTCCTCGAGAAGCTCGGGCGTACATGAGTCCACGTGCCCTGGAAACAGCATCGTGTGCATGCGACCGTTGCACGCGCCGTTGAATTTCTCGGCAAAGGCGATCGCCTTCTTGAGACCTTGGACTCCCCTCTCATCATCCCAGTCGTATTCGAGTCGTCCCTCGCGATCATGGTGGAAATTGACGTTCTTATAGCTCGGGCCCGTATAGCAGCGAATGCCGACTTCGCCGACCATCTCGACGTAAGGTTGGGGATCGGCTCCGGGCCCGCCGATCTCCAGAGTGGTAGTGACGCCGCTCTTCAACACATGAATCAGCGAAAAGCGTTGGCCCACATCTACATCTTTGAGATGAGCATGCTTGGCACCTTCCCGAGTGGGCGCGCCGTGGGCGAGATAGTTGGACGCAAAGAAGTCGGGCTTGTCAGGCTCGTTTAGGAGGTAGTCGGTGGCGTTGATGCCGGAGTGGAAATGGGTATCGATCAAGCCGGGAGAGACCAGACGCCCTTTGGCCTCGATTTTTTTTTCCACTGGCTCGAAGTATTGCTTGCCGACAAACAAGATCCGGTCGTTTTCGAAGACCACGGCGCCGTCTCTGATGATTTCGTGCTCCTGTCCGTTGAAGCCTACGACATATCCTCCTTGAATGAGGGTTTTCATCTTTTGTCCTTTCTCTAGGTGTAAGTTCCGTGCCGTGCCCAGTTGATGTAGTGTTCCGTGCCGCGATAGGGATCGTATTCCGGCGTAAATCCCGTTTCGTTGCGGAGTCGGGAAATATCCACGCAGGTGTTGATGTCCATCGGCGTCTTGGTGGAGATCAAAGGACCCGGGCCATCTCCCAGGTGGATTTCGGCCGCCGGCAAGAATTTCTCTATCGCCTCGGCAAATTCCCCGAGCGTTGTGAGCCTGCCGGAGCCAAGATTATAGATCCGGTGAGACAGCGCGGTGGCCTTCAGCAATAGCCGGACTCCTTTGGCTACGTCCTTAACGTAGACGATATCGTGGGCTTCGCCGGGATCATTGTTTTCCAGGTGGACAGCCTTACCTTTTGCGGCCTGTTCCAACATGAGCCCCGCGAGGTTTCTTATGCCCTGATAAAGCGGCCCGTAGGCTCGAGTCATACGAACCGAGATCACATCGAGGCCGTGAATGCTCCCATACAGATGACCGAGGATCTCTCCGGCCTTTTTGCTTCCTGGGATGAAGCGGTCGGAGCTGACGAGCAACCTCTCCTCTTCCTTAAAGGGGACCGTATCCGGCATGCCCTGATAGACCGCTTCGGAACTGATAAAAATCACCCTTTGAACTCCCGCTCTATGGGCGGCCTCGAGCACGTTCACGGTGCCTGTTACGTTTACGTTCATGGCCTGATAGAGGGTCGTGTTTCCCTTTTCGGACCTGACCGCTGCGTGGACGATGGCGTTGACGCCGAATTCCTGCAGAGCATCGTCCAGCGCTTCCAGTGAGGTGATGTCCAGAGATATGAGCTTGAGATTTTTGTCTACATAAGAAGAAAGAAAAGAGGGAACTTCCCTGCTGCGGTTCATGGTGAGAAGGACTTCCTCGCCCGTCTCGCAGAGGAGTCTTGCGAGGTTGCATCCGAGGAATCCGAGTCCGCCTGTGATCAAGATCATGTTTGGCTCCCAAGAGAAAGCCTTTAGCGGTCAGCCATCAGCAGTCAGCAAGAGAACTTCGCTGAAAGCCGACGGCCGAGGGCTATGTGTAGCGCCTGGTCGATTGCAGACGATTGGCAAGCTCGTTTCTCGAGAGACATAATTCCGGCAGAGCTTTCTCAGTAAGATAACTCAGAGGACAATCAGCTCATCCCCGACTCTGTTTAAGCGCTGATTGCCTTTTTCAGTGGTGAGGTAGGTCTCCCCCCAGAGCAATGAGCTGCCGTCCAGGATGGGCCACGGGTGAACGATGAAGACCATGCCAGGGACGATTTCGGTCTGGTTTTGCGGCGAGGGGCGATCCTCGACCATGTCGATCCCGACGATATGGCCATAGACCGGCATGCAGTCTAATCCTGAACTCTTGACGTACCCTTCCATCACACTCATTGAGTCTGCGACTTTGAACCCAGGCTTCAAATAAGGAAGGGCTGTTTTGATCGCCTGGACCGCTACCTGATGCAACTTCACCAACCCCTTATCGGGCTTCCCCAGTGAGACGGCCCGGGCCAATTGGGTCCAATAGCCGCCATAGTTGGCGGTGATTTCCGTAAAGACCATACCCTTTTTCTTGATCTTCCTTTCCGAGGGGACATAGGCGTTCACTTTGGCCCCCTGGGAGATAATATTGAAGCTTTTTTCCACTCCATTGCTCTTTAAAATGTAGTCCATCCGGGCGATGACTTCCCATTCGGCTTTTCCTGGCTTGATATGTTTGATGCCCTCAGTAAATGCCCGGTCCACAAGAGCGGCTGATTTCTTGACTAGGCGGATTTCCTCTGGAGTTCTGTATGCGCGCAGCTTTTTCAAAGTCGGGCCGAACTCAACGAGTCTGATGCCGGGAAAAGACTCTTCAATCCTCTGTCCCCAAAGAAAGGGAAAGTTATGCAGCCCGTCGATGCCGATCGTCGCTTGATCCAAGCGCTTCTCCTTTAGGATGTTCATCAGACTTTGGAAAAAGTTGGTGCTCAGCCTGATATCTTCGGCCCAGGATTGTTTTTCCGCCCGCATCGCTTGGAAACGGGACTCCACGAGCAAGATGGGTCTCTCCCCTTCATT
>VBLN01000265.1:0-4955 GCA_005878685.1 Deltaproteobacteria bacterium
AGCACAAGAGTGCTGTATTGTATAGCTTTTAAACGTCGATCGGAGTATCTTGAGTATTAGACCCCCAATCCGCTCGAAAAGGAGAAAATCATGCTGCCCACTGCATGGGAATTTCAAAACCGACTCACGGCTATTCTAAACGGCGCCCGGCAACGCGGGAAATCTTACGTGGACATAGAATCGGATAATCTCCACAAGCAAGTCGGAGAATTTCCAAACTCTAACTCGAGGATGCCCGTTTGCTGTGAGGTGATGAGAAGAATGATGCGTACTGGTGACTCGGTCCTAACGGAGCCTATGAGCGACCAGGGCGCAAAACTAATAATTCGATACCTCGTGTAGGCGACCGGCACACCTCAGCGCAAAAACCGACGTCGAGCAAAGGGGTTGGGAGTCTCTTCCCAGCCCCGATATCTTCTGGCTCAGAGACGAAAGCCTCGAAGAATCCGAGAGCCTCTTTTGGGGTCTTCACCCAGGAAATCGTGGAAGACCTCCAAGCCGCTCTCGAATAATTTCGCGCAATCGCCGCTGCCTTGAGAGCAAATAGTCCGTCAGATGAAAAGCGTGATTCCCCTGAGAGATTTAGTGTGACTTAAGGGATGTCGGTTTGAATATCATCCATCAATTTTTAGGTCATGACGCAGGGAATCTTTTCCAGTTTATAAAGTATGCAATTAGTGGATGCATAGCCACCGCGACCCATATATTAGTTTTTCACCTCGTAGCGTGGAAAATGTTTTTTGCGTTACAGGCAGATGATTGGTTTGTAAGACTCTTGAACCTACCGATTCAGGAGTTAGACGATGCCACGCGGTCGCGAAATTCCATGAAGGGAAACGGTGTTGCTTTTCTTATCTCAAACTTGGTCGCTTATCTTATCAATATTTACTGGGTCTTTGTTCCCGGCCGGTATCATTGGATCATAGAAATTAGTCTGTTTTATCTTGTCTCAGGTGTCGCAATAGCGATCGGTACTGCACTTATGGGGTTTCTGATCCGGCGATTCGGCATGCTAACAACGTATGCTTTTGGTTCCAACGTTTTTGCTGCTTTAATGATTAATTATGCGATGCGCAAATTCTTCATTTTCAATGGCTGAAAAGGATTCGGCGGCAACGTACTCCCCAAAGCCCCGCTGTCCGTTCAGGGATTTCCCCATGGCTTTTTCGGGAATTCTTCTGCTTCAAAATACAGGGTTCACCTAATTGTCCTCCTTCGTCTCGCAGGTTATTCTACATGCGTCTAGGAAGTAGGGGAGACGCTTATGGATAGGTATTCACGTCTGGAGGAGATCTTCGGTGTCGTCATGCTGGTGGACTGGCTTTCCGTCATGCTGGTGGTGGGACTCGCCGCTATTCTCGCGCTGTTGGTGGACTAAAATGAGTACCAAGCCCGATGACAGCAATGGACAACAAGGAGCCTCGGACGAACTCGCGGTTTCCAGCCTTGCAACATCCAATGCTCTGGCAAAGCTACTTATTGAGAAGAGCATTATTACGGGGGCTGAGTTTACGGCAAAGGTCTCAGCAGAAAGGGCGATCTTCAAAAGGATTAGGAAGTAGCTTTTTCGTCTACCCTCTGCTCGATGCACAGCGCCGTGGCTTAGTCTTTGGCAGGAACATTTCCACGTTGGAGGTTGATATGGCCACCATTAAAATCTCTCTTTTCGTTTTTTTATTCCTTTTCCTGAACGCTTCCTTAGCCTACCTACCCACATAAAAGCAAACTGGACGCCGACGGTTGTCATAACGGCAAAAAGAAGCATGACTTTCATTGTCATCAGGGCAAGCTTGCCGGGCAGCATTTTAAATCCAGGGAAGAGATGCTGCAAAAGGTTCGGCAGGATAAGCATAGACGGAGATGAGGCTAATTTCTCTTGAGAACACAATGGCACATCGCGGCTATGACACCCGCCAACTCGACCTCGAAAAAACATTGGTTGAGACAGCTTAGGTAGCGAGCCTATAGCCCGCCCTCTTTGTCATGGAACTGCGAAACCATCCTAAGATGCGTCGGTGCGGTTCCCCGAATTGGCCGCCGGAGTGGGCCGGCACCTACTCGAATGAGAATCCATTGCCATATGGGGAAGTGGGGACCCTGAAGAGAGTCGAACCAAAATCGGCAAACACCCTACTTCCCACCCGTTGCCACCTTGTCATGGAATACCGGGGTCAAGAGTATGTCACCACTCTCTATTTCGACGACCTTGATTTTTACCAGGAGGTCTGTAAAGCCCTCCAGGCTTTTGTTGGTCAACCAATCTCTGCTATCGGAAGTTTGGACATCCCCGAGACTCCATCACTCAAGTTATGACTTTGCGTTAGCAACGATCGCTTTCCACTTGGCCTCGGAACCGAATGCTATTTGCTGTGTGCGGAGCAGAGATGCTAGCCGCAGAAAGCCTAGGCTGTCACCTTCCCGGGAGCTTATCCTCCAACAAAAAGAACTAAGTGTAAATATGCAACTAAAGCCAGACACTGAGGCTGCTCTTAATGATTGGTTAGGAACGTCCACTTGGGACAGCAAGCACCGTCTTGATATGGAGCGGTTTTATAAATTCGTCGACCAATACCGGCGAGATCATGGCTTTGGTATCGATGAGCAGGATCTCCGAGATAGAATCAAAGCGGCAGTCAAAGCAAAAGGGCATCGAGTTGGTCGGCAGCAGGAGGATATGATTCAGGACCTGGTTTCTTTAGCGTATAGAATTCTCGCTTTTCTAAAAGCGACCGGGCGATAATGGGCCGAAAGGATAGCGAAGGACGAGGGGCGGGCCTCAAGTCGGCGTCATAGATTTGAATCTTTCACATTTTTTCTGATCCCTGACCGCTCCTTTTTCCGTACATTCGGACAAACAACGCGTATAGCAAAGGTGGCGTAAGCTCTTCTGTATGGCAGTCGCCTTGGGGAGTTTCGTATTGGATTATCATCGATTCGTCACGCCGGGAGATCTGACGAAGACGGGCCTCTTTAGAATCGATATAGGCGCCAATGACGCGTAGAGCTGTCGGCGTGCTATAAGGATCTGGTCTCCCCGCGTTTTGTCGTCTCGCCCGACCCGCGCTTTCAAGTTGGTCGACAATCTCCGGTGTGTAAGGGAGCTCCATAGCGACTGAAGACTCGCTTGACTGATAGCGACCAGGTAATATCTGCCACATTATCCGAAAATCGCCGTTGCGCAGGTCGTTTAGCAAAGATATCTCGGATACCTGGCTTCGGGTCTTGGCCCGAACGATATAGTTCTCTGCCTCACATTTGATCTCAATCAGTTCCGCCTCCAACGCTTCTAGACCATTTCCGATAGCGCGCAGAGCTTTGGCATAATGCTTGACATCATGCACCAGGCCTTCATTTATCATAATCATCGAATCCTCCCACGGACTCATAATTTTCCCGACAGTCTTTCGACTCGCGCCATCATATTGTCTGTCGCGCAGATAACGAAGTAGATACTTGCGGCAATGTCAGAGCCGATTTGTCACTGTCAGTTGAATCCAACATCCTCGATGATATCACGAGGATGTCAAAGGAAGACGACGGGTTAGATTCCCGGCTTCCTGTTCCTCGGCTGGTTTTGTAGGGAGTTTTCCCAGCGCTCCAAGCCATCGTTTCCATGAATTTCTCCGCCCGATAGAGCGCCACTCGTCTGCCTCTGCTTTCGCGAGCAGGAGTTTCCGTTGTTTGAGTTCGGATCTTAATCTTTCCGACTCTGATGACATGCGGTCTTTATCTCTTCTGAGCTGGGTCATCTCCTCTATAAGGGCAGCCATTTCAGACTTAAGTGTCTCTAGCAGCGCCTCGCGGCTGACTAAAATGCCCTCTTTCTCTCTCAGTCGAGCCTCCAACAAGGCCATCTCTGCGATAAAATCCTCCCCGATCTGTTCGGCTTCCCTAGCGGTCATGGCCTCCGCCTGCGTGGCCACGGACCCCATCTCGGCTACCAGGTTTATGAGGTGGTCCACCTGGCACTTGAGGTCCTCTAGTTGGGTGTTGGGCTCTTCAGTCTTGAGGTTCGAGGGCATATTCGTTAGACCACGGTCAAAAGAAGAAAACCGGATTATTGCAAGACAGGACTTGAGCCAGAACCGTGCCAAAATACGAAGGTGAAGAAAATCGATGAGTTATGAACATCAAAAAACTCTTTGAGTGCTTGATTTTGTCAATTCATGATGGTGTGACAAACTCTGTCAATCGCCTCAAAGGCAGCACTGGTCCGAGATCCTGCCTTTGGGACCGCGCGTCTTTTCTTGACAGTAAAACAGCTCACACGGTAGAAGCGGTGTTATGTCGCGCATCCGTAGGCTCCTGCTGGCTCTCGTAGCGCGAGATGATTGCCGCCGCCGCGCGGATCAAGCATAAGAAATCGTGGATGATCTCGAAGCGGTCCCCGGACAATTCCGCAAAATCGCGCGGCATTTGGTGGAGAATCCGTGAAGCTCAAAGAGACCTAGGAAGCGAACCACACCATGAAGATCTATGCATTTGACGTCGATGACACTCTAGAAGTTTCCGGTGGCCCGATAAGTATTGTAAGCATCGATGGTCTTAGGGCTCAAGGACACATCGTTGGGCTGAACGGCAACTGGGCTGCGGTGGTTCAAACCGTCCCCGTATGGCATCGCATTTTCAGCTTCATCGGCCCAATGGAAATGTCGAAGGAGGTTTTTCTGAACCAGCTAAAAACGTACATATGGGCGGACGACTACATCATGGTCGGAAACATCCAAGGGGTAAGCGGTGCATCCGATGATGAGGGAGCGGCCAATTTAGCTGGCTGGCGGTTCGTTAAAGAAAGCGACTTCGCAGCGGGAGCGCGTTAGGGCAGGGGAGAAGGGTCTTCATCGAGCTTTAGAAAAAACGAAATACCCGATTGCGGTATGTTGAAGTCGCGCAGTACGCGAGTGACTTTGTCTTTCCAATCACCCTGCGGTATCTCCCTGGCCCGGTCCTGTACC
>VBLN01000265.1:5028-13229 GCA_005878685.1 Deltaproteobacteria bacterium
ACCGGTCTGCAGATCGTTCATCTTTCTCTCTCGCCGCTACTCGTCGCCTTGGAAAGGAGCTTAACTTATAGGCCCTTCCCGCTGGATAGTCAAACGGTTTGCCGTCGCGCGGATATAGGCCCACCCTGACACTTACAACCTCTCCCGTGATTACTCGGGGCAATAACTACAAGATTAGACTCCTAGAGACGCGATCCTTCATGGCCCGTCATCTTTCGTAGCCGGGTGTCATAAATCCTTGGATGCTTGCTTGCTTCTCTTTTTCTCGGTCTCAACTCTGTAATCAATATACTCCGTCGTACGGACCACAGCGACGCCGTCACTGACGGAAATCATGATTGACACGTTCTTTCCTATCCATGCGTCGCCTTTGTGAGGAGCTCCATATCGCTCAAGGAACGCCTTTTTAATTTGCTCCGCGTCTTTTCTTTCAAACGAGATGGTGAAGGCTGCAAACCTGCCGTCGAGAAATTTTAGATATAGATAAACGGGAGCCGCTCCAATTGTTGTGGCAGTTTTGTATACTCTCTCCCTGCCTCCAATCTCCATTTCGACTGCGCGCGAGGCTTTGGGGAAAGTGCGTATCATATCATTGACGGACGAGCCCCAGCGCAGTTCCCTAAAGCCGTCGGGCTCCTTCCACGCCGGCGCCGCCGCATAGGCAGAGACCGACAACATAGCGGCGAGGAAAAGTGTCACTATTTTTACTTTTGTCTTTGCCATACGAATCTTGGGTGGCGTGAGCTTTGTCCGTTTAGGTGGCTGTCCGTTTTCTCCAAGCTCCACTCCAGGTAAGGCCCCACTTTTTGGCTGCAAGGGAATTCTCACGTTTAGAAAGTTAAATAGGGGCCAAGGAAAAAGCAAGAGCCTGGAATATTTGACTTGACAACATCTGGCATCTTTTGTCATTATCTGGCGATATTTGATCCTAATTGGTAATGCTGATAATGACGTCACTGCTGGGGCGGTTTGCCCCGGTGAGTTGAGGGGGAGTCAGATGTATAACGCTTATTTCGGTTTTCGCGAGGCGCCATTTAGCATCACGCCAGATCCGCGCTTCTTCTATACCAATGCCCTCTATCAGGAGGCCTTGGCTACGCTGCGCTATGGAATCGAGGGCAAAAAGGGCTTCGTCGCTATCACTGGAGAAGCTGGAACCGGGAAAACCACCCTGTTGCGCAAACTCATGCGCAGTTTAGAAGCCACCATCCATTCTGTCTTTATCTTTAATACCCATTTCAGTTTCGTCGAACTCCTCCGAATCACTTTGCGTGACTTGAGCGTAGCAGAACAAAAGAAAGACAAGTTCGCAATGATTGAGCAGCTCAACAACTACTTGATGGAGCAAGCTGGAAAAGGTCATATCGTTTCTCTTCTTATCGACGAAGCCCAAAACTTAAGCGATAAGACACTCGAAGGCTTAAGACTGCTGTCTAATTTAGAGACCGATAAGGAAAAGCTGCTCCAGATTGTGCTGATGGGTCAACCTGAGCTAGAGCGAAAACTCGATCGACCGGGGCTTCGCCAGCTTAAGCAGCGGGTGGCCCTTCAATGCCGACTTGTCCCGCTCGATGGCAGTGAGGTAAGTCCGTATATCGATCTGAGACTTCAGGCGGCTTGTTATGAAGGGGAAGCTCTGTTTGATGCTGATGCTATTGAACAGATTGCCTTATATTCGAGGGGGGTTCCTCGGCTCATCAACATTATTTGTGATAATGCCTTACTCATGGCCTACGCGACGTCTCAAAACTAGGATTGGAGACCCACGTTACAGAGAAAGGAAGCCCAACGGATAAGGTAGCCTCCAGAGAAGACAAAGACGGAATTCTTGGGGCATCAACGGATGGAGCTGCTCAATATAGGCCAGAAATAATTACGGCAGTGCCCCACCATGTCCAACCGGGATTAGAATTCCAGGCTGCTGAGGCGGAGGCCTCGACTGATAAGGTGACGCCCCGAGAAGGCAAAGGCGGAGTTCTGAGGGAATCAACGAAGCAAGCTCCTCAGTATAGGCCAAGGCATCCAGTCCGAGCTGGAGTTTGGACCTCCTTATTGCTGATTCTTTTTGGCGGCGCAGCGTCGGTCAGCTATACCATACACGCCAAAAACCGTGTCTCGGGTCCAACCCTCAAGGCGGAACAAAAGCCTGTTGCGGAACGCCGTGAATCTCTCAAAGAAGATCCTTACGACTGGCTCGCGAGGGTGGCCGATACCGAGCCGGTCCAGACGCTAGCCGAGTTTAAATCCTCCGAGGCTGACGCGGAGCCCCAAGGGAAGCGCCTCCCGAGTCGTATCGCCAACAGGGCCAAGTCGGAAAGGGTCGACACACCAGCCGGGTCTGATTTCTTTTCCGAGTTTAGGACCTTGCGAGTCCCATTTTGCGGGCACCTGAAGCGGAGAAGGGTCAAATGGCAGCCAAGCCTGATGCGGTCTCTGAATCTGAGGCGTATGCTCAAGGCTCGGAAGCTGCGAATCCTAGCAAGGAACCTCTGGTCGTAGCTGAGCAGCCTAGGCCAGACAGGATCCAGGGTACAACGGCTCCTGCGGCAGGAAAGAGGCAAACGAAAATCTATAGAGTCAAGGAAGGGGATCATCTGTACGCGATCCTCCGGAAGCAATTTGGGATTGACAGGAACGAAGAGCTTCGCGACGCCCTTAACCGGGTGAAGGAGTTGAATCTGTGGAAAACGAATTGGGACGTTCTTTCCGTCGGCGAGAAGATCGTTTTTCCCAGGCAAACGGCTGCCGTTTCGAGATCTCAATATAGATAAGCAAAGGAGATTGAACCGGTCTTCAATGGTTTGGCCGGTTTGAGGAGTGAAAACCCGAGCTTTATTTCCGCGTGAGAGAGCCTGCCCCCCAGCGATCGACACCGCGATTCCCTCGAACACTTTGAAATAGTTTGGCGATTATCCCAGTTACTGAGCGGTAGCTAGGAATCTGGAAGATCGATTCTCCCGAAGTGTGCTCGTCGGTCAATGCCTCCGTGGCCAGGAGCCGGGCTCAATTCCGAGCTTGACATTCTTGGGGGAACAATACGAGAATCCGGGGCCTGCAAGATCCCCGATATCGGGGTGCACACATGAACATTGGTTGTTCTCGGAAGAAGCCACATCGCGGGGTGTTAGTCTCTGCACTTCTTCTCGTCAGCATAGGTTTGCCGGTTAATTCGGCTCTGAGTGCCGACAAGCTAAAAGTGACACACAGCGCCCTGAACGTCCTGACCACGCCTCTATAGCTGGCAAAGGAGAAAGGCTTCTTTCTCAAACATGGGCTAGATGTTGAGACGATTTACATTCCCAGCGGGACCATGGGGATGCAGGCGCTGTTGGGCGGAGAAGCCAAAATTCTTGTCGGCGATGGAAGCTCGGTCGTGAACGCGAGGCTGAGAGGAGCTCGGGTGAAAATCGTCATGGGTCTCGTCAATTACTATCCTAACCTTTTTTTCTCCACACCCGATATTAAGAGTCCAGTGGACCTTAAAGGTAAAAAAGTCGCCGTCACGAGGATCGGCTCGTCATCTCATACGGCCACGGTCATGCTGTTAAAAAAGCTGGGGCTCGAGGAGGGAAGAGACTACACCATCATGCAGCTCGGCAGCACCCAAAATCGCTTGGCTGCGCTGATCAAGGGGTTGATTCAAGGGACGACGCTTTCCGCTCCGGAGAGCATCATGGCTAGAAACGCAGGCATGAAGGTCCTGATTCCGTCCAGCGAGGTCATGAAACTGGGAGTTACGTTTCAACATCAGGCCGCCGAAGTGATGGAAGGCTCCCTGCGCAACGAATCCCGGCCCTTCATGAAAGCCTTTGCTATGGGCTATCTTGAAGGAGTCAGAGAGGTCTATCGCAGCAAAGAAGAGACTATGCAGGTGTTAAGTAAATATACTCGAATCACCGATCCGCAGGTGCTGTCCGCCAGTTATGACGAGAGCTATCAGGCGATTGACAAAGAGGGAAGTCTTGTCGAAGGAGGGATACAAGCCATCCTGAGCGAAATCACCAAGACCGACCCGCGCGCCCGTGATGCCCACCCAAGCGACTTCCTTGACGCCAGCATTATTAGCGAGTTATCCAGAGAAGGTTTTATCAAAGCCTTGTGGTCGGTGAAGTGACCCGCCGTGCTGAAAACACACTGATGGTACCTGTGCCTGAAGGGATCTTAGGTTGACATAATGGACCGTCATCGAATAGTCTCAGCCGCAAATCCGGAGAATTTCTCCAAGAGGAGGTCGCGCGATGAATGAGCGAATCTGGAGGCTCGTGATTTATGTAGTCCTTGCCTTCCTTCCGGCCCCGACAGCGAATGCCGCCCAGACTCCGAAGGCGGGCGGCGTCCTCAACGCCACGCTCCTCGAAGCCCCGCCCAGTTTCTCGATACACGACGAGACGACGATTTCCGCGGTCTGGCCGTCGATGCCGTGTTACAGCAATTTGGTGCTCTTCGATCCATTAAAAAAGCAAGAGAGCCCGGACACGATCATTCCCGAGTTGGCCGAGAAGTGGACCTTGCAGGACGGCGGGAAAAGCGTGATCTTTTTTCTCAGAAAAGACGTGAAGTGGCACGACAGGCAGCCGTTTACGTCGAGAGATGTCAAACACACCTTCGATACCGTACGTGAGACGCCCGACATCACAAACAAGCTGCGCGTGAATCCGCGCAAGCTTTGGTACGAGAACGTGGAATCGATCGAGGCTCCGGACCCGCACACCGTGGCCTTCCGACTCAAGCGGCCTCAGCCATCGCTCCTTCTCATGCTGGCCTCGGGCTACGCGCCGATTTATCCCGCCCACGTTCCGGTTCCCGAGTTGCGCTCGAAGTGCGTCGGCACCGGTCCGTTCAAGCTCAAGGAGTACCGCCAGGGCGAGCTGGTCGAGTACGTGAAAAATCCCGACTACTTCGTGAAGGGCCGGCCCTATCTCGACGGCATCCGCTACACCGTTATCAAGGACCGTAACACCCGCTACGCCGCCCTTCAGGCCGGCCGCCAGGATATCGCGTTTATCTGGGAGGTCGCCAAGACGATCGCCGAGACGACCAAGCGCGCCGCGCCGCAGCTCCTACTCGTCGAGACGAGCACAAATGTCAACGATCATATCATCGTCAACTTCAGGCGGCCGCTGTTCAAGGATCCGAAGATCTGGAAAGCGATCAATCTCGCCGTCGATCGAAAGGGCTACGTCCAGGCCGGCAGGCAGGGCGCGGCGATTCTCGGCGGCGTTTTGCTGCCGCGGCCCTACGGCGTGTGGGGGCTGCCGGAAGCCGAGCAAAAAAAGATCCCGGGCTTCGGCGATCCGGTGCAGCAGAAGGCCGAGGCGAAAAAGCTCCTGGCCGAGGCCGGCTACGGGCCGTCCAAGCCGCTCAAGTTCGCCGTCTCGACCCGCGCCATCCCGACCTATGTCGACATCGCGAGCTACGTCATCGACCAGCTCAAGCAGGTCGGAATCGAGGCGACGATCGAGCAGGTAGAAACCGGAGTCTGGCACCCGAAGATGTCGCGGGGAGAATTTGAAGTAGCCCTCAATCTGACCGGCATCGGCCCCGACGACCCAGACGCGAACTTCTACGAGAACTTCAAATGCGGCTCGGTCCGGAACTATCCCGACTATTGCAACCAAGAAGTCGATAGCTTGATCGAGAAGCAGTCGCAGACTCTGGAGCAGCAGAAGCGTCTCCAGCTCGTCCATGAAATCGACAAGCGTCTGCAGCGCGACGGGGCGAGGCTGATGCTGGGGTGGAGCAAGGAATACGTGCTGATGCAGCCCTACGTGAAGAACGTCGTGCCGCACCAGTCGATTTATAACTACGGAAGGATGCAAGAGGTTTGGCTCGACAAGTGAGGCGCTGTGCTGTTCTATCTTGTCCAGCGTCTCATGACCGGCATTCTGACCCTCTGAGGAGGTCGCGCTATGAGTCAGCAAATAAGCGGGCTCACTATTTTCGTGCTCCTATCAGTTCTATTCATTGGGGCGGCTTCCGCCGCGCAGGCGCCCAAGCCTGGCGGCGTCCTCAATGCCACCTTGATCGAAGCGCCGCCAAGCTTCTCCATTCACGAGGAAGCCACGATCGGCGCGGTCTGGCCGGCGATGCCCTGCTACAACAATCTGGTCCTCTTTGATCCGTTGAAAAAACAGGAAAGCCCCGACTCGATTATTGGAGAGCTGGCCGAGAGATGGACCTTGCAAGACGGTGGGAGGAGCCTGGTCTTTTTTCTGAGGAAAGATGTGAAATGGCACGATGGCCGGCCTTTTACTTCCCAGGACGTGAAGCACACCTTCGACGTCGTGCGCGAAGCGCCCGGAATGACCGTCAAGCTTCGGGTCAACCCGCGTCAGCTCTGGTACGAGAACATAGCTTCGATCTCCGCCTGAAGAGACCGCAGCCCTCTCTAATGCTCATGTTGGCCTCCGGCTATTCGCCGGTCTACCCGGCGCACATTCCACCGGCGGAGTTGAGGACCAAGTGCGTCGGTACGGGTCCGTTCAAGCTCAAGGAGATTCGACCCGGAGAGCTGATCGAGTACGTCAAAAATACCGACTATTTCCTGAAGGGACGCCCCTATCTCGAGGGGATTCGCTATACCATCATCAGAGATCGAAACACCCGCTATTCGGCGATTCAGGCCGGGCGGCAAGACGTGCCCTACCCACTGGAGATCGCCAAGACGATCGCCGAAACGGTGAAACAATCGGCACCCAAACTCGTTCTCACTGAGCACACCACAAACGTGTATGACTCCTTCTTCGTCAATTGGTCGCGACCGATCTTTTCTGATCTAAAGCTGCGCAACGCGCTCAATCTCGCGGTTGACCGAAAGGGATATATCAAGGCCGCGAGGCAAAGCGCCGCCGTGAGCGGCGGCGTGATGCTGCCGCCGCCGTACGGGGTCTGGGGACTCTCCGCCGCCGAGCAGGCGAAGATGCCGGGCTTCGGCGATCCTGCAAAACAGAGGCGGCTATGGTCCATCCAAGCCCTTGAAGCTCACCGTCTCCACGCGGGCCATTCCTTCTTACGTCGAGATCACGAGCTACGTCGTGGATCAGTTGAGGCAACTCGGCATCGAAGCGACGATCGAACAGATAGAAACCGGCGTCTGGCATGCCAAGATGACGCGCAGAGAATTCGAGCTGGCCGTGGACCAAACCGGCATCGGGCCGGACGATCCGGATGCCAGGCTCTACGAAGGTTTCAAATGCGGCTCGCCGCGTAACTACTCCGGGTATTGCAACAAGGAGGTCGATGCGATGATCGACAAACAGTCGGAGATCATCGAACAGAAGAAGCGGCTCGATCTCGTCCACGAGATCGACAAGCGCCTGCAACTCGACGGCGCACGGTTCATCCTCGGCCACAGCAAAGAGTACGTGCTGATGCAGCCTTACGTGAAGAATCTCATCCCGCACCAGTCGATCTATAACTACGGAAGGATGCAAGAGGTTTGGCTCGACAAGTGAGGCGCCGTGCTGTTCTATCTTCTCCAGCGTGCCGCGACCGCCGTTCTGACGCTGTTCGGAATGTCAGTGTTAATCTTCGTCCTGTTGCGTCTCGTTCCGGGGGACATTGTCGATATTATCTTTTCCTCGGCAGGCTTCGTGAATCCGGCGGCCCGGGCGGAGATCGCGCGCGAGCTCGGAGTGGACCAGCCAATCGCGGTTCAGTACGGCCGCTGGCTTAAGGACATCGCGAAAGAGGATTTGGGAAAGTCTTATCGATACGACATTCCCGCATGGCAGGTCGTCAAACCGCGAATTCCCGTCACCGTCGAGCTGGCCGTCCTCGCGCTGCTCGTCGCAGTGATCATCGGAGTTTTTACCGGCGTGCTCAGCGCCGTGCGCCAGGACAGCGCGCTCGACTACGTCTTGCGTCTGCTGAGCCTCGCCGGCCTCTCGATGCCTTCATTCTGGCTCGGCATGCTGATCATTCTTTTCCTGGTCTCTTGGACGGGATGGATTCCCGCCATGATCTACGTCTCCCCGTTTCAAGACCTGCGCGCGCACCTGCTTCAATTTATCTTTCCCGCTCTGGCGGTCGGCTACCGCTACTGCGCTTTGATCATGCGCATCACGCGCTCTTCGATGCTGGAGGTGCTCCGCGAGGACTACGTCCGAACCGCGCGAGCCAAGGGCCAGCGGGAATGGCCCGTGGTGTTTCGCCACGCGCTGGCCAACGCCATGCTTCCCATCATCACGGTGATCGGCTTC
>VBLN01000260.1:0-854 GCA_005878685.1 Deltaproteobacteria bacterium
GTGTCGGTCGAGAGCGAATTGGATGCTCTCCACATCCCGCTCGTAGCTGTTGGTGCTGGTCCGAATCGTCGGCAAAGCGAGATTCAGCGCGTCGTCCCGGCTGCGCCCGATCGCCGCGAGCTTCTCTACCGCGATAGTAATCTTGCTCGGATCACGATGGCGCTCTTTGGCCGCTTGAGCGAGGATTTCACAGCCGCGCTTCATCTCTTTTGGCGAAAGCCAGCCCGGGATCCACCCTTCGCCGTATCTCCCGGCGCGGACCGCTGCCTGATCCATCCAACCTCCCACCCAAACAGGTGGATGCGGCTTCTGCACCGGTTTGGGATAGACCTCGGCATTCTTAAAGCTGATGTGTTTTCCCTCGAACGAGGCGAGAGGCTGCGTCCATACCGCCTTCATCGCCTTGATGTACTCGTCTGTCCTGTAGCCTCGCCCCTTCATCGGCACGCCGAAAACGTCGAACTCGTTCGACTCCCGCGTCGCCTTCGAGCCTAGGCCGACACCGACGATGAGTCTTCCGTTACATAGACAATCCAGCGTCGCCGTCTGTTTTGCGGCGTAGACCGGGTTGCGGCAAGGCATGACCAAGCAGGCGACACCGAGCTGAATGGTTTTAGTCTCGGCAGCCAGATAGGCGAGTGTGGTCAGGGATTCGAAGAAATTGGCCTCCTGATCCTCCGTGAGGGCCTCGTGGGCGCCGGAGGAAATATGGTGCTTATGCATCTCCGAGCTCCAGACCACGTGGTCGTGGACCCAAACGGTATCGAAGCCAAGCCTTTCAGCTTCCTGCGAGGCCTTTACTAGGTTGTCCTTGGCGGCGAGGGGACCCGAGTTGGGGACGCGCACGCCGAATT
>VBLN01000260.1:911-7370 GCA_005878685.1 Deltaproteobacteria bacterium
GGCCACGTCGTTAAAGTAATCATTATAGATCCCGTAATGGGTCGTCTGCCTGAACAGGATCAGCCTCTTTGGTTCCCCTGCATTTTCGTATAGCCGCACGGATTGCTCCTCGGGAGTGACCGCATCGTTTTCGACCGCGATGAAGAGCGTCGCGCGCGGCGCGATCTTGTGGACGACGGAGATCGGGCTGAACTCCATAAGCGCCTCGGCGCACTGAAGCGGCATCGTTTCCGGGATCTTGGCCTCGACTTCCTTTTTGATGGTCGTCGTCTTGCGCTCCGGTGTGGCGACCATGATTTCCTCCCGCGCGCTGACAATTTCACCCGAACCCGTCAAGACGCGCTTCTTTCGATCCTCCTCGATACGTTTGAGATAGTCGACCCACTCATACTCCCGGCGCATGGAGTGAAGCCAGTCTCTCCCGTCGCTGATTCCCAGATAGCAAACCGCGCACTTGACCCGCTGGTCGATGGCCGCGACGTAGATGGCGTTGCCACCGCCGGTCCCTCCCGAGCCGTAGGTCGCGATCCGGTTCGGATCGACCTCCGAGCGCGTCTGGAGATAGGTGATGCCGTTGCGGATGTCCTCAAGCTGCCATTGAGGCATGATCCATCCCCGCTGCTTTCCTTCACTATCTCCCCACCCCCGATAGTCGAAGCACAGACAGGCATATCCCGCCGCACAGAGTTTCTCAAACATCATGATGTAGTGCTTGGCGTCTTTAAGCCCGAGAAAACCGGGCCCCTGAACGATGGCGGGCCAGGGTTTGTCTTTATCACTAGCGGGAAAATAGAGAACGCCGCTGAGCTTGTCTCCCTCACTGTAGAAGCTTACTTTGTCTGTTCGCATTGCTAGACCCTTTCGTTCGCTTCTTGAACGGTTCAAACCGCTCAAATCGTTCAACTTGCTATGCGCGCAGGGCGGGCAGAACCTCTTTACCGAGGTAGTCGATCTGCTGGTACCAGTCGGCGTAGCGGAACCTCAGATCGTAAACGATGTGATTAAGGCCGGCGTCTTCATATCTCTTCGTGTCGCGGGCGATATCCGCCGGTGTGCCGGCGATCAGCAGGCCTTCGATGTCCTCGACCTTGGAGAAGGTGCCGGATGCCGGCTTGACCCAAGTTTTCTTGCTCGGGGCGTTGCCCTCGTTGATCAGACCCTTGACGTTAACCTTGCTGAGCGCGACGTCTCTGTTCTTATCGATGCTGGTGATGGGGATGGCGCCGGTGGTGACCATGGGCCGTCCCGCCAGCTTGCACTGCTCTTCGAGGTACTTGACCATCTTATTAAATGTAGCCGTGGGAATACGTCCGGGCATCCAGCCGTCGCAGTAATCCGCCGCGCGGCGGCAGGAGGCCGGCGTTCCGCCGCCGTACCAAATCGGAATCTTTTTGCTCGGCGTCGGTTTGAGCTCGACGTCTTTGAAGTCGTAGTAGTCGTCTTTGTAGGTGATCTTTTCACCGGCCCAGAATCGGCGGCAGAGCTGGGCGTTGACTTTCGCTATGTTGGCGCGATCTTGCAGAGTCGTCTTCTTATAACCCGCCGCTTCGAATTCATGGGGAAAGGTGCCGAGACCGAGACCCATGATGATATTGCTGTCGCACAGTGTGCTGAGGCCCGCCATGGCTTGCGCCAAATGAATCGGGTGGCGGTGCGAGATCATCGTGCCCGTGCCGAGAGTAAGTTTCTTACAAACCGTCGCGACGGCTGCGAGTATCAACAGTCCTTCGATATGGGTATTGTCCTCGCCTTCCATCCCGTGCGGTTCGAAGACCAGATGGTCTCTGACCCAAACGGAATCAAAGCCGTAAGCCTCGGCCTTCTTCGATCCTTCGATGCACCTTTCGGCCGAGCCATATTCGCAAAAGTGGGGCAACAGTAATCCGAATTTCAACTTGGTTGCCATGTCGCTTCTCCTTTTCTAATCACGTCCCATATCCTTCTAAAAGCTTGTCCAGATCGTTCAAGGCTTTGATCGAATCGGCTTTTTTGGTCCAGGCCACGGCGATGGCCAGGGCATTGACCAGTGAAAAAGCCGGCGTCAAGGAATTCACCGTCGTGTGAAGGCCGCGCTTGGCGAAAAGACAGACGTTCGCGGCCTTGGCGATCGCCGAGCTGGGAAAATCGGTGATGCCCAAGACCGGCGCTCCGACTTTCTTGGCGTGGTGCAAGGCGGTCTGAACTTCCCGCGGCACGTTCACGAAGTCGATCGCGATCAGAACGTCGCGCCGCTCCATGAACGCGAGCTGCTCCAAAAGCGACGTGCCGCCGGTTAAAAATATCCAGTGAACCTCTTTTTTGACGCGGACGAGGCGGAAGTGAAGCAGATACGCAAGCGCCATGGAAGCGTTAAGGCCGATGATGAATACTCTTTGGGCGCGCCAGATGATCTCCACGGCCTTCTGGAAGTCCGGCGACGACGCGGCCTGGAGCGTCTCCTGCAAGAGCACGATGTCGCGCTTGATGAGCCGGGCGAAAATATTTTCGTCGTTGCCGAGCTCGGCGAAGGTTTCTTCCATGCGCGAGGCCACGCGCAGCTTCCGGCGCATCTCTTTCTGGATCTCGCGCCGGAAGTGGGGGAAGCCTTTGTAACCCAGGCTCTTGGCGAATCGCACGACGGTCGATTTACTGACCCCTACGGCCTGGGCAAGATCGCTTACATTGGATAGCAACAGGGCCGAGCTATCAGTTTGGAGATAGTGACCGAGCCTTTTTTGGGCTCCGTTGAGCGAAGCCGTTTTGGCAAAAATCTGTTTAATAGCGGACATGAAACTTTTGTCTCAATTATCGTACGGAAACTTTTTTGTCAATGCCGTCAGGCTGCGGTTGACAGATTTTTTTTGTCGCGATAATAAATCGAGAGACTGTCCGATTAGCGAGGAGGAAGTTCCATGGCGACCAAGATGACAAAAGAATTCCCGGTCCATCCCTACGTTCAGTTCATGATGGACACCTACAGTCCTTACAAGAAGTGGGTCGAGTCGGAGGGCATCCCGATCATCAGCGGCTCGTACGTTCCCGACGTGCGCGACGTCAAGCTGGGAGACTGGAAGCGGCGGGGCGTGAAAGGCGCCTATCTCTCGTTTTCGGATCAGATGGTGGCCGATGCTTATATTTGCGAGATTCCCGCCGGCGGCAACACCAAACCGCAGCGGCAGCTCTACGAAGAGATCGTCCTGATCGCCACGGGCCGCGGCGCGACGACGATCTGGTACGATGGAACGCCGAAGCGGACTTTCGAATGGGAGCGGGGCAGCGTCTTTGCGATACCGTTGAATGCCTACCACCAGCATTTCAACGCGACCGGCAGCGAGCCGGCGCGCTTCATCTCGCTCACCAGCGCGCCGGTGGCTTTCGAGCTCTACCGCGACCCCGAATTCATCTTCAACACCAGCTACATGTTCAAGGACCGTTTCGATCCCAAGGACGATGAATTTTTCAGCCGCGAGGGGAAATACCACACGGAATACTACGGCGGGATCTTCCACACCAATTTCATCGCCGACATCCGCAAGATCAATCTCGTGCCGCGCGAGAAGCGGGGCAAGGGCACGCGCAACATGTACATCCACATGGCGGGCAGCGCGATGCTCGCGCACGTGTCCCAGTTCCCCGTCGGGCGCTACAAGAAGGCCCACAAGCACGGGCCGGGGGCCCACGTGTGCCTGCTGGATTCAACCGGGTACACTTTGATGTGGGATGAAGGCCAGGAGCCCAAGAGATATGACTGGCACGAAGGCAGCGTGGTTTGTCCGCCGGCCGGGACCTGGCACCAGCACTACAATACCGGCAACGTTCCGTGCAAGTTCGTCGCTTTACACGCCAACACGGCGGTGCAGAGGGAAGAGGGCGGCATCGATCAGATCGACTTCGATAACGAAGACACGTCGCTCAGAAAAATGTACGAGGAAGAGTGCGCCAAGAACGGCGTCAAGCCGGATATGGGATGAGGAGATTTAGCTGCCGGCCGCGGTTCGCCTAGGAGGTCTCTATGCGGGCTAGAGTGCCTCGCTCTAAGTGTGTTCCTTCTCCTTGGCCAAGCGACCGCCGCGGAACCCCCTAGAACCAATTCGCTCGACGAGCTGTACCAGAAAGCCAACAGAGAGGGCGGTAAGCTCAACCTTTATGTCTCACTTTCTACCAGAGCCGAAGAGGTGATACCGCAGGCGTTCGAAAAGCGGTTCCCTGGCATCAAAGTGGATCACGTGGATGCTACCTCCGATAAACTCGTCGCCCATGCCGTGGCCGAGGCCCGCGGGGGTAGGGTCTTGGGCGACGTCTTCGGCGGCACTCCCGGCTACCTGGCGCAGATGAGAGAGCAACAACTTCTGGCAGATATCGTATTGCCCGAGGCCGGAATCTATCCGAGTCATCTCAAAGGATCTTTTTGGGTGGCCACGGACACGCAGTTCTACATCGCCGGCTGGAACACGAACCTGGTCAAGAAGGGCGAGGAACCCAAGCAATTTGAGGATCTGGCGGACCCGAAGTGGCTGGCAAAGCTAATCGCCGAGCCGCGCGACTTCCAGTTACTGATGGGGCTGGCTAAGCACAAGTTCCACAGCGATGAAAGGGCGAGCGAGCTGATGAAAAGAATTGCAGCGAACAAAGTGGAGTTTCATAAAGGCCACTCGCAGCTCATTGAGTTTTTGGTTGCGGGGCAAGCGCCGGTCTGCCTGACCTGCTACTCGCACCATTTTCCGCCCCGAATGAAGAAAGGCGCCCCGATTCAACCTGTGATAGCTGAGGGGGTTGGTGAGGTCGGCGGCGCTGTCTCTGTCTTGAAGGGGGCGCCCCATCCCAACACGGCGTTACTTTGGGCGCGTTGGGCGATCAGCGAAGAAGGCCAAAGAGTCTATGCCCTAGCCGGCGAGACTCCGGCCCATCCAAAAGTAGAACCGATTGAGAAAATTCGCCCGACAACTATTTACATGCTTAGCGCGGAGGATGTGAAAGAGTTCCCGAAGTACGAGAAGCTCTGGAAGGAGATCTTCCGACTGCGCTGATTTGATTTTAGATTTTAGATTCATAACTCAACACTCAAAATTCAAAACTAAAATTTGTCACTTGATGACTCGATCCGCCCGCGCGAGCACCTTGGGTGATATTGTCAGACCGATCTGCTTGGCCGCCTAGGTTAATCACGAACCGAAGCTTCGTTGGCCACTCCACCGGAAGATCGGTGGGCTTAGCCGAAGCGGCTACCCGAGAAAAGACCCCGACCCGCTCTGCCCGATTCCCAGGAGAAGGCATCCGACAGAGCGCCGTCACGTCAACTTCGACTCGACTCCAGGTAGAGATGGACATTGACTTCGGTCTGGAGTAGAAAAGTTTTTTTGACACGTTGGTATCCTAGAACGTCAATGGAACCACACCTATGAGCGCCGCGGAGACTCAATCGCTGCTCGACGCTGCGCGAAAGCTCGCCCCCATGATCCGGTCCTGCGCCGATCGGATCGAGGTCGACCGGGAGCTGCCGCGCCCGCTCTTCGAGGCGCTGGCCGACGCCGGCTTGTTCCTGCTGGTGCTTCCACGCTCCCTGGGCGGCGCGGAGCTGGACTTACCAACCTACGTCGAGGTGCTCGAGGAGATCGGGAAAGCCGACGCCAGCACCGCTTGGATCGTCAATCAGTGCGCTGTCTTCGCGACCTACGCGTCACGGATGCCGCGTGACGTCGCTCGCTCGATCTGGATCGACACGCCGCGCAGCGTCGTCGCGAACACGCCCGTCCCGACGGCCCGGGCGGTCGTGGTACCTGGCGGTTACCGGGTCACGGGCCGCCAGGGCTTCAGCACGGGTTGCCGGCACGCCTGCTGGCTGGCGGCGCGCGCCCTGGTCCTCGAAAACGGCCAGCTGAGGCTCCAGGACCGTCAACCCGAGCAACTCTACCTGTTCGTGCCCGTGGCCGAGGCCGAGCTGTTGGACACGTGGCAAGTCCGGGGCATGCGTGGGACGGGGACCTACGATTTCGCCGTGAACGATGTCTTCGTGCCTGCGGAGCGCACGGTTCTCCAGACCGGCGCTCCTCTGCTGGAGACCGGACCGCTTTATCAGATCCCCCGGAGCTTGCTGTTCGCCGCGGCCGATGGCGCGATCGCCTTGGGAGTGGCCCGCTCTTGCCTCGCCGAGTTCCTTGAGTTGGCTGGCGCAAAGACACCGCGGCTCATGCAGGCGACGCTCCGCGATCAGCCGCTGGTTCAAGGCGCCGTCGGCCACGCCGAAGCCGACCTCCGATCCGGACGCGCCTTCCTGACCGAGGCGGTCCGCGAGATCTGGACCGAGGCTACGTCGGCCGGAGCAGCCACCGCGGACCGGCGCGCGATCCTGCGCCTCGCCACCACACACGCGATTCGACTGGCGGTCCAGGTCGTCGACACCGTCTATAACGCCGCCGGCGTGACGGCGATCTACGAGGGAAACCTAATCCAGCGCCACTTCCAGGACATTCACGTAATCAG
>VBLN01000261.1 GCA_005878685.1 Deltaproteobacteria bacterium
CCTCTCTTAGTCCCGCGGCAGTAATCTGGATAAAGCGAGCCTTGGTGCTGAGCTCCGTGAGATTTCGGCAGCCAAGATAACCCATGCCGGCGCGGAGACCGCCTACCAACTGGTGGATGTTGAAAGCGAGAGAGCCTCTGTAAGGAATCTGGCCCTCTATCCCCTCAGGCACAAGCTTCCTCTCATCCTCAACATCCCCCTGCCCGTAACGATCTTTGCTCCCTTCTCCCATAGCGCCAAGAGAACCCATGCCTCGATAGATCTTATAAGTTCTCCCTTGATAAAGAATTGTCTCCCCCGGACTCTCCTCGGTACCGGCGAAGAGGCTGCCGATCATGACCGAATGGGCGCCGGCGACCAACCCTTTGGTAATATCCCCCGAGTACTTGATGCCACCGTCAGAGACAATCGGGATGTTGTGCCGCCGGGCAACCTTGGCACAGTTCGTAATGGCGGTAAGTTGCGGCACTCCAACCCCAGACACCACGCGAGTCGTACAAATAGAGCCGGGTCCGACACCGACCTTGACAGCGCTGACCCCAGCATCGATCAGAGCCACGGTTCCCTCCTCAGTAGCCACATTGCCCCCTACGAGCTCCAGTTCCGGGTAGAGGCGCCGAAGATGTTTCACGGTCTCCAACACATTTTTGGAGTGGCCGTGAGCCGTATCCACCGCAATCACGTCCACTCCCGCCCGCACCAGCATCTCCACTCTTTCCTCATTGTCCGCTCCGACTCCAACCGCCGCGCCGACTCGCAACCGGCCATGCTCGTCTTTGCAAGCAAACGGATACTGAGTCTTCTTCTCAATATCTTTGACGGCCCCTTCGGCCAGCCCGACGGTTGCAAGTTGCGGCAGTCCGGAGGCGAGATCGATCTCGACTTCGACGCGATTGACTCCCGGTCTGGCCGTAACCAGTTTCTCTTTTGTCATCACCTCGAATACCGGTCGGTCCAATCTCTTTTCAAACCGGAGATCCCGATGCGTCAGGATCCCTACTAAACGTCCGTTCTCAGTCACCGGCAGCCCGGAGATTCTATATTTCCGCATGATTTCTCGTGCTTCGGAGATTTTTTGATTGGGGCGCACAGTGATGGGGTCCGCGATCATGCCGCTTTCAAATTTTTTCACCTTCTCGACCTCTTGGGCCTGGGCCGCTACGGACATATTCCGATGGATAAACCCCAAACCGCCTCCCTGCGCCATGGCGATCGCAGTGCGCGATTCGGTCACGGTGTCCATGGCGGCGCTGACGAGCGGAATATTGAGCGTGATCCGGCGCGTGAGTTGGGTAGATACATCGGTCTCCCTGGGAAGAACTGAGGATTCGGCGGGGACCAATAAGACATCATCGAAGGTCAGGCCAAGGGGCAGGAGTTCCTGATCTAACATGGCTCACCTCCCAAAGATGGTAAAAAAAAACCCAGACCTACGCCTGGGTTTTTCATGGCGATCTGCACCTTCAGTGCAAACATAAAGTCTTATACCAGGAAAGACCTACCTTGACAAGGCTAGCGTTGCGGCCGGTTTTTAACTATTATTGCGACAAATTTACGTATGCCGCTCTACGAATACGAGTGCAGCCAAGGACATCTCTTCGAGGCGATGCAGAAAGTAAAGGAGAGACCTTTAAGCCGCTGCTCCATTTGCTCGGCTAGGGCGCGCCGGATTATTTCCCAGCCCACCCTTCTTCATAATCGGGGAATCCATGTCTTCGATAGGGTAACCAAAGACGACGTTCTGAGGAACCGGCCGTCCACGCTCAAGTCGTTAAAGAAGGACCGATTTTAGTTGTAACCTGCCCCGGCCTCTGCTAGTTTACCGGCCTTGCCTTTCCCATATGCTCGCCAAGGTCAACAGTGCCGCCCTCTACGGGATCGACGCCTTGCGCGTCGAAGTCGAGATCGATCTCGCCTCCGTACTGCCGCAACTTGCAACCGTCGGGCTGGCCGAAGGGGCCGTCAAAGAAAGCAAAGACCGCATCCGCGCCGCGATTAAAAACTGCGGCTACTCATTTCCTGCGAAAAAGATCACCATCAATTTGGCCCCAGCCGATATCAAAAAAGAGGGCTCCGCCTATGATCTTCCGATGGCCATAGGGATCTTGGCCGCCGAAGGACTGATTCAGAAAGATCGGTTGAAAGAGTACCTCATGGCAGGGGAGCTTTCCCTGGACGGAGAGGTCAAGCCAATCCGAGGGGCCTTGCCCATCGCCGCGGCAGTCAAACGAGAAAATCTGCGCGGCCTTATCCTCCCGCAGGCGAACGGCCCGGAGGCGGCGGTGGTGCGAGAGATCGACGTTCTCGGCGTGAAGAATCTTCCTGAACTGGTGGAATTTCTGAACGGGGAAAAGGTCCTTAACCGGACACATGTGGATCTGGAGGAGCTGTTCAGCCAGCACTGCCTCTATGATTCGGACTTCAACGAAGTCAAAGGGCAGCAGCATGTGAAACGCGCCTTACAGGTCGCCGCAGCCGGAGGCCATAACGTGATCCTGGTGGGGCCCCCTGGATCGGGTACAACGATGCTGCCAAAACGGCTTCCCACGATTCTGCCTGACTTGACCCTCTCTGAGGCCCTGGAGACGACAAAGATCCACAGCGTGATGGGCTTGCTCGACGGAAAACCGATCATCGCCATACGCCCGTTTCGCTCCCCCCATCACACCATTTCCGACGCCGGTCTCGTCGGAGGCGGGACGGTGCCGAAGCCGGGCGAAGTATCGCTGGCGCACAACGGGGTCCTCTTCCTCGACGAGCTGCCGGAGTTCAAGCGCAACGTGTTGGAAGTTCTACGCCAACCTCTCGAAGACGCGAACATCACAGTGTCGCGGGCGCTGGGGTCGATCAATTATCCGGCGAGCTTTATGCTGGTCGCCGCCATGAATCCTTGCCCGTGCGGATTCTTTACCGATCCGCAGAAGGAATGCGGCTGCACTCCTCTCCAGATTCAGCGCTACCGCTCCAAAGTCTCCGGCCCGCTGCTCGACAGGATTGATATCCAGGTCGAAGTGCCCGCGCTGCGCTATCAAGATCTCGCCAGCCGCGATCCCGGCGAGCCGTCCGACGCGATTCGCAAACGAGTCAACACTGCGCGCACTATTCAACTCGAGCGCTTTCAAAAAAGAGGCCTTCATGCCAATGCTCAGATGGGCACAAAGGACATCAAGCGCTACTGCGTCGTCAAAGAGGGAGCGGAGAAGCTCTTGGAGACGGCGATCAATAAACTAGGTTTAAGCGCCCGCGCCTATAGCCGCGTGCTCAAGGTCGGCCGAACCATCGCTGACCTGGAAGGCGCCGAGGAGATCCAGCCCGCCCACATCTCTGAGGCTATCCAGTATAGGAGCTTGGACCGGAGATTGTAGAGAATACTATGGCGGGTGCTAGCCGCCAGACCCTTCGGTCTACTCGAACCCGTCAGTGTTCTTGACCGATCTTTTTTACCAGGGAGTCGATAAACCCTTCATCGTCGAGTTCTTTCACCCAGTGAAGGTCCCACAGGGATAGAGGATTCAACCCCTTGGCTCCCGGAAATTCCATGACAGCGATCTCATAGCTGTTGGCGATCGCCTGGGGAGATGGATAGGGCTTGGGCTTGAGCCCTTTTACTATGGCGTCAAACTGTCGTTCCATCTCGTCTGCGCTTTGGATTCTCATCCGCTTCATCGGCTCCGCCAAGACAATTTTGAGCGCCTCATTCCGGCTGTAGATCATTAAACAGACCGCTTGCACCACCGCCCTGACATAATCTCTGAAGAGCTGCGGACTCTCTCTGGTGAAGCCTGAGAGACAGGCCTGGGCAAAATGACCGACGATTGGAATTTCGGGGACAGGGAGAACTTTGAGCCCCGCTGCCAGCGCCTCGGCCAAGTAGAGAGGAGAAATGAAAGCGGCGATACACTCTCCGCTTGCCACCCTTTTCCATTGCCCCCACCTCCCGACCTCGCTGTCCTTGACGATCCGTGTTTGCATTTCCCTTTCGAGCCCCATCATCCTCAGCCAGAGAGTGACAGCATGGGGCTGGCCGGACGATCGAACCGCCATAGTTCCGCCTTCAAGCTGTTCCGGTCCTTGCACCTGCGCGGGCACGACGAGCTCCAGATTTCCACCCTTGCTGGGAGCGCAAAACATAGTGATCCGTTCGCCTTTTGCTGCCGCCTGGTAGAGATACTCCAGATGCTCGATGATGATGTCCGCGGCGCCATTGAAGAGGGCGGCCTCATATTCTTCGGTGCCCTTGATCTGGACGACCTCGACGTCGATGTCGTAATAGCGCGCTGCTATTTCCTTGATGCAGAAGATCACCGGGGTCCGGTCATTATCCCGGTAGGCCAGTTTGAGGCGTCGCATGACCCTTTAAGGCGATACTGACACTAGCGCCCGTGAAGCCGGGTAAAAAAACCCTCGCTCTCCAGCTCCTTGAGCAGCGCCAGATCGAGGAATTCCGAGACCTGCCTTCCCTTGAGATGGGGATAGGTATGGCTTAGATCTTCGATGTCGTTCTGGATCGCCTCCTCCTGGGGAAAAGGTTTGATTGGAATCGTTCCTTGGAGATAGTTCCGGTGCATCGACTCCAAGAGCCTGGGATCATCGATTTTCATGTATTTACGGTAGACGCGCGTGGCGATCTCCTTTTGGTTCCTTCCTATCCATGTCCCCTCGCTGAGAGCCATGATAAAAGCCTTGAGCTGGCGTGGCCTCTCCTTTATGAGTTGGCGGCTCGTGGAAATATCGCTCCCCGTGGTATAAACCCCTGCCTCTAAAAGATCCGCCAGCACGGACACCTTTTGCCCCACGAGTTCGAGCTGGAGGAT
>VBLN01000001.1 GCA_005878685.1 Deltaproteobacteria bacterium
CACAGGAGAGCGAGTCGTGGCCATCGGCGAAAATATCCGCCTCAACGATCACCTTCTCGCCAATCGCTCGCTTGATAGGGAAACGGCCGCCATCGATCTCGGGCCTTACGCCTTCGATGACGACGCGCCTCCTGCCTCTTTCACACTCGGTCATATCCCGCGTATAATCCTGCATCTACCCGGTCCGGCCCTTCTTCAAAAATTGCCTGCTATAGAATAGCCGCCACAGAGGCTTGCGGTCTCACACCGGAGGAATGGCTTATCGGGCTGGGTCAATGTTGCCTATCTCTTCAGCTAACTTGGTCCGCTTTCTTTTGTACCGCACTTGCCCCTTTGTCGTGAGGCTTGCTTTCTTGCGGGAGCTTTTTCACTGAGATCGTCACCGTAGTCGGAGTCAGTTCATCGACAGTAAGGCCCCTTGGGCGTTGAACATTTTGTTCCAAGATGCGGAACGTTCTCTGCCCGGACGCTGCCGGGGACGTATCTACGGTGACCTTAAGCTTTCGATGATCCGATAGGTAAAAAGCACGCCTTGGTCCCGTGAAGGTCGCCTTGACCTCTGGCGGCTGAATTTTATCGACGACAAGGTTCGAAGGCAGGTTCTCCACGGTGATTGGTATTCTGTATGTCACCTTCGCGATTTTTGAGCCAGGCACAAACGCATACCACAGCACAAGCGTGAGGCACAGCGATATGGCCTTTTCCACCCAGTTTTCCCTTAGGAGCTGAACCGACATCCTCCCTCGATCCGGCGATGGATACCTTTCCTGCAAAAAATCTTCCAGCCAGGCTCCCAGTTGTTGAAGATTGGTGACTTCCCGAAGCTTACCGTCCCTCGCGACAGAGATCGTCCCTCTTTCCTCAGAAACAACAATGCAGAAGGCATCGGATAACTCTGCCAGCCCCAGCGCAGCGCTATGACGCGTCCCAACGCGCGCCAATTGGTAGAAGTCTTTGGAAAGGGGCAGGTGAGCCGCAAAACGGGAGATCCGATCATTTTCCACGAGCACCGCACCATCATGACCCGGAGAATGGGGATCGAAGATGCTTGCGAGCAGGGGCTCGCTGAGTTTACCGCCCAACTCGATGCCTCCCATGATATGCCTCTCCAAGGGATCCCGGCCGCGCAGCACAATAAGGGCACCGATTCTGTTTTTGGCAAAGTCGGCCAGACACTTTATGAGGATATCCGCAGTTCCGGAACGGAGTGGACGGGGGCCTTTTTTTCCAAGGCTCCAGACCGCTATCCTTTCGAAGATCTGTCTCAGCTCCTCCTGGAAGATCACGACAATGATAATCAGCAGAATGGCGAAGAAGCCCTGAAAAATCCACGCCGTCAGCTGGAGTTCGAGCTGACGCGCGAGCATATACACAGCGGCAAGAATGAAAATCCCTATCACCACGAAGGGGGCCCGGGTCTGCTTCACCCAGACCATGACGGTATAAAGCAATACCGCCACAAATCCTATATCTATAATATCTGTGAACCCTATATCCCCGAACGGAGCGAGCATCTCACATTCTTTTCTCTAGAGGCGTTTCGTTATCGTCGAGGGTCCTATGAAAGCTTACGATAATTAATCCTAGCAAGATGAAAATGACCTTACAACGGCATTCAGAATCTCTCTTTTTCTTGCCTGGCCGCTCAAGAAAGCATCATGAATATAGCCAGACTACTTGTTATTGATTGATTTGGATCGACCCTGGAGGAATTAAGAACGTGGAGAACGGGCTCAGCCCTTAGATGACGCTACACCCTTTCGACGGTCGATAGATCATTCGGCCTGAGCCACATCGCGCTGGGCCACACGGATTACTGCTGAAAGGCCTGTGCGAATATCACGATCGCTAGAACCGCACCGATAATAGCAACCCATATCCAGACCCTATTTGGCCCTGCAGATAGCATACGGCGAGGCTTCTTGTTCCCTACTTTCCCAAGACCCAGTCCTGGGACTGGGAGCTCTCCTTTTCGCGGTCGAACGAGAAGAGAAGCCGCGATCGAGAGAGTTAATATTCCTGCCACCACGCCTAGCGACACGCCGATGGGAATCTTGTAGATATCAACGAGCAGCATCTTGATACCCACGAACCCAAGTACAATGCCCAACCCGTAGCGCAGGTAGATAAATAGTCCCATCACCCCCGCTAACAGAAAGTAGAGGGAGCGAAGGCCCAAGATGGCAAATACGTTCGAGGTATAAACAATGAAAGGGTCGCTGCTCACGGCGAAGATAGCGGGGACCGAGTCCACGGCAAAGATGAGATCCGTACTCTCAACGACCAAGAGGACGACGAACAGGGGGGTCGCCGCCCAATTTCCATTACGCTTTATAAAAAATCGTTGACCCTCGTATTGAGGAGAGAGCGGCATGAGCTGCCGCAGTACCTTGATCACCGGGTTATCCTCTGGATGGACGGAGGTCTCCTCTTTGATGAGCATCTTGATGCCGGTGAAAACGAGGAACGCGCCGAAGACGTAGATCACCCAATGGAAGTGCTGGAGGAGCAACGCTCCAGCCCCAATGAAGACGCCGCGCATGATCAGAGCTCCAAGAATGCCCCAGAAGAGAACGCGATGCTGGTAGGCGGCTGGGACGGCAAAATAGGAGAGGATGATGATAAAGACAAAGATGTTATCTACGCTTAGCGAGTACTCGATTAGGTATCCGGTGAAAAACTCGAGCGCCTTTTCCGGACCCAACCAGATGTGTATCCCGGCGTTGAATAGAAGCGCTAGCGTGACCCAGACAAAACACCAAGTCGTGGCTTCTTTCGTGGTAACCGCATGAGCCTTGCGATGAAAAACCCCAAGGTCAATCGCCAGCATTCCCAACACAAAGATATTAAAGACGATCCATAAACCTAGGTCCGGTGTCATAGATTTTCCTTCCTGTAATCCCGTGCTCTTGTCCGGCCGGTCATTTGCCTAGGATGTTGGCCAATAGGGAAATGGCCCCGATTGCACCGGCGGCGGCGGTTCCGGCAAGCCTGTGGTGATTCTTGATCTGGGACAGTTCGCGCGCCAGCACGTTCCGAAGCCTGGCCTCATCCAGGATTTGAGTATCTTGCCTTGCCGCCACCGCGGCATGTTTCTCGTTTCTGCCTGCAACAAAGACCGTCGGGGCGCTGCGAGGAAGCAAGTAGAGCTTGGGCATGGGCATCTGTGCCTGAAACGTTAATTCCTGCACTATGCGGTAGAGCCAAGGCGCGTCATCGGGTTGGATTTCCTTTGCGCCGTACAGGCGCAAAACGATTCTGTCGCTGAACCAGTAGCCGATGCCATGCACGGCCAAAGCAAAGATGAAGGCGATCACCGCGCCCTCTGGACCACCGAGCGCCTTACCGGCTGTGACCAAAACCACAGTCAAAAGCGCCATCACAAAAGTGGTTGTTAGAGTGTTCATTTGAACCTCCCTTGCCTGTCCGAATCGGGAATGCCCGATAGTCGATGCTTCGTTCTCTGAGGCATCGCGAAGTAGCAAGCTTTCGCTCGCCGCTTATGAATCACGCCAGGTGGCTGGCGGGCGAAAAATTTACTTGGACCCGTCCAGAACTGGAGTAGGCCCCAGAGATAAGGAAAAAATCTAAGGAGAGATTTTTTTAGAGGCGATAGACCTCTTGAAGTCTATAGAGCTCTTGCTGCGAAAAGCCGGAAGGTTTTTTTATCCTGTCAGCGGAAAGAAAATGTGCCAGTCGCGCACGAAAGCCCGGCAGTAACTTGATCGATAACTTACTTCTTACGTGACGGCTTCGGAAGCGCCCCGAATGGTTGGACCTTAAGGAAATGAGATCGTCGGTCGAGGAAGCCTCTTCTTCCGCGTCTTCATCCAGGTCGGCACGAAACTCGATGGCTTCTGTTAGGAGTAGCCCACTGGAGGCTAGAAAAAGCAGCGAAAGAAAAACGGCGATCGTTGTTCTCATTTCTAAAACTCGCTTATCAGGCTTCGAGCGTGACGTTAACATTACCAGGGCTCTCTGTCAAAAGGAGCGGTGCAACGGCGCAGAGACAAGAGAAAATGACAGGCCAGACTAGGGGTCCACCCTATGACCCGTACTTTGGCGACCTGCAACTCTTGATTGAGGGTTTGTTCCTTTGCACAGCCACCCCTTTTCCATATTCCGCCGCCCTTCTCGTCTGTCTTTCCTTCCAATCAAACAGCTGGTGCCTAAGCCAGCCGGGATCAATCCCCAGATTCTCGCAAATATCGCTGAAGGAAAAGGGATCATCCGAATCCGAGGCTATCCACTCTTCTGCCTCACGAAATAACTTTTCGTTTTTGCGCGATGGCTTGAAGAAATAAGTCTGAAAGCAAGCGATGCCATCCTCTAGTACGGCAAGCATCAGCTTCCCCAAGGCTTCTGGCTTGTACTGGCCAGTCTTCGCCTCGTACAGTCTTGCGTACTGGTACCGCAACAAAGGATCGGGCGAAAAAATGAGACTAGAAATGGGATCTATATCGACATCACGGAAAGTACCCATGACAATTTCCTTAGTTTAAATTTTTGTTACAGATAATTTCCTAACGAGAAACTATCCGTGCCTAACGGGAGAATAGGGTCTTGAATCGGGAGGAAGTCTAAATCCGGCAGACGCCGTTGCGGCGATAGATATCTTGTTTGGCGGGAGAGGCCGAGAACGGAGTCCCATTGAACCAGGCCGCATGAGAAGGAGACTCTATTCCGCGACTTAGCTGTGGCAACAGTTTGACCGACGTCTTGGAGCGTAGGGGACGGAAAGGTAGACCACGCTGTTGTGCAAAGACTGAGGCCATAGCTGTAAGGCCGGTCGAACAACTCGGTTCATGGGTCTCTTGATAGAAAAAACTTTCACTGGTGATTCCCTGGCCGTCAAAAACTAGAGCGCCGGAGATCACAGCGAAGAATGAAAAAATGGCTAGCAAAGTTTTTGCTGTCATTGCGATCTACTTACTAGACGCCCATGATAGTGTCAACCTTCACCCAAAGCACTACGGGTACCAAGGAACAGAAAAGCAGAGACCCATTGCTTACCGCGCTGAGGGGCGGGTTCCCCCTCTTTCAAGTCACACCTTTGGACGAAGAGCCGCTCCGTGCCCCGCTGGCGGGAACTAATACGTCGCGTGATATGTCCCCGGGCAATCCAGTACCCTCATCAATCTCTAACTTTCCGGGGCCATCAAAGCTATTTATTGATTCGCTTCCCGTTAGAAAAAAGATGCAGCCGGTTTGGGGCCGCCGCGAGGCCAAGGATCTCGCCCCTATTCAGCCCAACATCCGGAGCGATCCGGGCGACGAGTTTCGCATGGCCCGACCTAATATGGACAAACTTATCAGAACCCAGATCCTCCACGATCTCCACCTCACCTCTGATCCAGGCTCCGTCAGGAGCAGTGGGATGAAAATCCTCCGGTCGAATTCCCACGGTTAGATCCTTCGCCGCATAGTCTGCGCCGTGCCCTGACAGGGCCCCGGAGAGATCGATTCGGGATTCTCCAGCTCTAAAGACAATCCCTTTATCATCCAACTTTCCCTCGATAAGATTCATCTGCGGACTCCCCACGAAGCGAGCTACGAAAGTATTGGCGGGTTTGTGGTAGATGGCCGACGGGTTTCCCATCTGCTGCAGCTTCCCTTTGTCGAGGACCATGATCTTTTCTCCTAGGGTCATCGCTTCGGCCTGATCGTGGGTAACATAGAGAATGGTCGCTTGAAGTTTTCGGTGGAGCTGCGCCAGCTCGATACGCATCCCGGCCCTTAAGGCGGCATCCAGGTTGGAGAGCGGCTCGTCGAAGAGGAAGATTTTTGGCCGACGCACGATCGCCCGACCCACCGCCACTCTCTGCCTCTGACCTCCGCTGAGCTCCTGAGGCTTGCGCTCCAAATGAGCCTCAAGTTCCAGCAGACGTGCTGCTTCAGTTACTTTGGATTGGATCTCTTGCTTGGAGAAACCCCTTAGGCGCAGAGAGAAAGCGAGGTTATCAAATACGTTCATGTGGGGATAGAGCGCGTAGCTCTGGAAGACGAAGGCGATATCCCTCTCCCGCGGCGGCAACGGATCGATGCGTTTGTCTCCGATGGAAATGGTTCCGGTCGACGGCGCTTCCAATCCCGCTACGAGCCGAAGGAGGGTCGTTTTGCCGCAACCCGAGGGGCCAAGCAGGACGCAAAACTCCCCTTCAGCCACGTCGAAGGATATCTCCTCCAAGATTCGAGTGTCCCCAAACGATTTTGAGAGTCCTCTGACTTCCAGTCCAGCCATGCGAATCACAATGATGAATGATGAAAGCTGAAAGCGGAAAGTGGCAGAAAAATACGTGTTCGCGGCGACAAGATGTGTTCGTGAAATTCGGCTTTCATAATTCCGCTTTCATCCTTGTTTTTTATCCCTTGACCGCCCCGGCGGACAAGCCACGCACGATTCTGCGCTGAAACAGGAGCGTGAGAAAAACCAGCGGCAGTGTCGCCATCGTAGAAGCGGCTGCGATCTCTCCCCAGGGCATCGTGTATTCGCCGGGAAACAAGGCGATGCCGACAGGCAAGGTCTGGAGAGTCGGGTTGGTCAGAATCAGCAAGGCGAAGAAAAATTCGTTCCAAGCATGGATGAAAATCAAGATAGCGGCCGTAAAGAGGCCGGGCGCGGCCAGAGGGAGCACCACTTTCCACAGCACCTGCAACCGGGTGCAACCATCGACCAACGCCGCCTCCTCAACCTCGTAAGGCAATTCCTTAAAGAAGGTGGTCATAATCCAAATTCCCATGGGTAGAGAAAGCGTGATGTAGGCGGCGATCACACCGTGATAGCTATTCAGCCAATTGAGATAGTTCAAAATCCTCCAGACAGGACCGGCAACGGCGATCTGGGGAAACATGGAGATAGCGAGGAGAAGCATGAGGTAGAACCGGGTCCAGGAAAGACGGAAGCGGGCCAGGGCATAGGCGGCCAAAGAGCCGATCGCAATGGTGAACAAGGTGGTGGCGCCGGCCACGATGACGCTGTTGCCCATGTATCTAAGAAGGCCGTATTGCTCCAAGGCTGAGCGGTAAAAGCCCCAATAGAAGCTTGGGATGATTTGAGGCGGTATCGCTTCAATTTCGCTTGGCGTCTTCCACGAGGTCAGGACGAACCAAAGGAAAGGAAGCAGGCTAAAGCAGCCGATTGCGATAGACGAGAATAGAAAAAAGGTTTTTCTTTTCATCTTGCCTCTACGGTCTGCAGCATGCGGCTTCCCATCGATCGGATATAGATCAGGGAGAGCAACAGCGAGAGAAAAAAAACGACGACCGAGATCGCCGAGCCGTAGCCGATCATCCCTTCGGCAAAGCTCTTTTTGTAACCGTAGAACTGAAGCACGTTGGTGGCGTCCGCAGGCCCTCCCTGAGTCATGACGAAGACCAGATCAAAGACGCGCAGGGCATCAATGGTCCTGAATAAAAGGGCCAGGAGCAGCGCGGGCTTCAATAGAGGAAGCGTGACGTAACGAAATTTCTGCCACACCGTCGCTCCGTCCATACTCGCCGCCTCGTAGAGATCGGTTGGGATAGCCTGCAAGCCGGCCAGGATGATGAGAAACGCGAAAGAACTGGTTTTCCAAATCTCAGCGACGATAATTGCTATGGGAGCGAGACTCAGATCGGCCAGCGGAGCGAGATAGCGGCTCGTGTCGTCACCGAACAGGAAGAAATTGAAGAGCCCGTAACGGTCATTGAAAATGAAGCGCCACATCTGCGATGAGACCACGGTGGGAATGGCCCATGGGACCAGGACGATAGCCCGAAGATACCCGCGGCCGCGAAAGGATTCGCTTAAAACCAGCGCCATTCCGAGTCCAAAAAGGACCTCCAAAGGCGTCGTCACGGCCACGAACATAAGGGTAGTAAGAAGCGAATGTAGGGCGACGGGATCCGTTAGCAGATCCCGGTAGTTTTCCCAACCGACAAATTTTTGCCCGAGCCAAGGAAGCGTTAGAATGAGCCGGTAGAAACTCAGGCGAAACGATTCGACTATGGGGAATAGAGTGAAAACCAACACGAAAAGGAAGCTAGGGAAAAGAAATTGAAGCGCAGCTCGGTGAGAGTGGCTCATGGCCGGCCCTTTTCCCTTAACAGATCCAAGACGCGGTCCATGTCCCTTGAAGCGAGAGACGCCAATGGATCGAGATCCGAGTTGGGGACGACAACGGCGGAGCTAAAATAGCGCTGCATGATGTTGGAGAGAGGGATGTAAACCGGTGTGCGGGGGCGAGGAACGGCCCGAAGAAAAGTTTGGAATTCGGACTCAAATTGAGGATTTTTCTTGAGGATCTCAGGATCGCGGTAGAGTTGCTTCCGAGTGGGTGCCCGGGAGGTAAAAAGCCCGATCCTCCTTTGGCTTTCTTTGCCGGTCATAGAGGCTACAAACTTCCAAGCAAGGTCCGGTTTTCTCGAGAATCTGCTGATTCCTAGTTGCCAGCCGCCCAAAGTAGCCACACTTTTCCCGCCAGGGAAAGCGGGGAGAGCTTCCATCCCTACCCTTCCAGAAACTTTCGATTTTTTCGGATCATTGGCCGCCTCCCAGGCATAAGGCCAATTGCGGTGAAAGATGGCTCTTCCCTGAGTGAAAAGGGCTAGGGATTCTGGTTCTTGATAAGCCATGACGCCTCGGTGCGATATCTCGCCGATCATCCGGTCACGAACGAACCTGACCGCTTCCTTGGCCTTGGGGAGATTGAGTGTGCTTTTGTATTCTCTCTCGTCCCACAGCGATCCCCCATTGCTCAGGATATACTCCATCATATTGCAGACGAGTCCTTCGTATTGTTTAAACTGGGCAGAGAAGCCTGTGAGCTGTGGATCCTTCTCCTTCTCTAGAATCGTTTTAGCTTGATCCACAAGCTCCGGCCATGTGCGTGGAGGAGAAAAGCCGTATTTTTTCAAAAGGTCCTTGCGGTAATAGAGAAGTCCGGCGTCAATAAAAACAGGCACCCCAAAGATCTGGCCCTGGTAGGTGTTCGCTTGAATGGCCGCTTCAAGAAACTCCTTTTGCTCCGCCCGAGAAAAGAAGCGTTCCAGAGGGAGAGCCCAGCCGGCGGCGGCGAATTCTGCCGGCCAGATGACATCCATAAAAAAGACATCAACCTCCGGATCGCGGTTTTTAAGCTTCTGCGTAAGCAAGTCATGGAATTCTGTGGACGAATGCGGACCCACCTCGCGGACAACTCTTATTCCTGGGTTTTGAGCCTCAAAATCAGCTATGGCTTGATCCCAAACCCACTGCGGATCCGCTCTCCACGTAACAAAGCGGACCTGTGTCTGGGCGTAACCGGCAGCGCAGGAAAGGAGTAGAAAACCAACTAGAGTTGAAATATCGAGCAGGCCTTTGTGGGAGAATTTCAAAGCGATGAACCTCCTGCCTCCGTGAGAATCCTTTCCACCGCCTCACGCCAGCCCTGCGGTCCCACGGCGCGAGTCCGCTCGATGCCGGAAATGGCTGCTGTCACCTCCGTATCCCAGCTTCCGTCCTTCTTTCTGACCAATACCGGCCGGTCGACCTGCATGAGAAACGGGAGATCATTGGCCGAGTCCCCTAGACCAACGCTCACAAAGCTGGGATCTCTCTGCCGGTAGAGGTCGAGAAGGGTCCTCACCGCCTTTCCTTTACTATGACTTCCGAGAAGGTGAAAGAAGCGATCTCCATGGGTTACGGTCAAACCCTTGCCGATCAAGATTCTAAAAAGCCTTTCCCGGTCTCCGCCGTCTATAAGAAAAGGCTCATCGTATTCGCGCTTCCTCGCAAGCGTGGCTTGATCCTTCATCAAGCCTGTCAACGCGCAGATCTCCTCCACACTCATCGTGCCGAAGGATTTGACCGTAGCATGGCAATCGGCCGCTGCTTCCGCTAGGACCTGGCGCAACGTGCGGACATCTGTTCCCAGCTCGAGGACTCTAAAAGAGCGCTTGGACTTGAATGCCGGTAAGGAGAAAGGAAAATAGCGCGCCGGACAATAGATCGCTCCGCCATTTTCCACGATGAACGGATCCTTGAGGGACAACTCCTTCCACAGCGCCGAGATCTCGCCGCCTGTCTTGCTGGAGCAAAGGATGAGAGGGACCCCCAGGGACTTAAGCTTCCCAATGGCAGGCACCGCAGCCTCGTAGCTATAGGTCTGCTGGTCCAGAAGAGTACCATCGAGGTCCGTAATGATGACAAGCCGAGATGGAATCAATGAACTGGTACTGTTTTGAGGGAACAGCCTTCTTTTCGCATTGCCTGATATTCCGGGATTGAGATCATTGGCGGCCGCTCACGGTCTCGAATCTCCTTGACCTCCAGGGCATAGGTCGTTTGCCGATGCTTGATGAGTTTCATGCTCTGGTTCACTTCCTCTAACAGCCTGATTCGGCTCTTTTCCTCGAGTCTTTGAATAAAGACCTGGATGATGGCGAACGACATCTGGCTCAGGGCGGATAGAGGCTGGTTGCGGTGAATGCGCTCCTCTAAGTCGACCTGGGCGATCGCCCGCAGGCCGAATTGATTGAAGAGATCGATCAGGAGACCTGTCTCGACGCCGTAGCCAGTAAAGAAGGGCACGCGTTCAAGGGCCTGTCTCCGGCCGCCATACTCGCCGGCCAAGGGTTGGATGATTCCTGATAGCTCCGGGAAGAAGAGATTCAAAAAGGGCCGCGCGGTAAGCTCGGTCACTCTTCCCCCTCCCTCAGCATAATCTCTACCCGGAACCCTAAGCGGACGGCGGTAAAAGCCTTTGACGTACTGGATCTCGGGTTTCATGAGCAACGGACCCAAAATGCCGTAAACGAAGCCTGGGTAAATATTCTTGATGTCGGTATCAATCCAGGCGATGAGGTCGCCCCTTAAGACGTGGAGGCTTTTCCACAGGGCTTCCCCTTTGCCGCGATAGGAGCCGTAGTTCGGCAGGATCTGCGGGTGAACATAAACGGGTATTCCGAGATCCTTGGCAATACTCACCGTATCATCCGTGGAGCCCGAATCGATCAGTACGATTTCGTCCAGCAACGGAATCTCATCGACAAGTTTTGCCTTGAACGTCCGAATGATGTTCCCGACGGTTTCGGCCTCATTGAGAGCCGGAAGCCCCAGGCTGATGGTCAATCCCTGTTTTTCTTTCAGCTCGACCAGCTTTTTGATATTGTCAAATTCCTTCCTGTGGAAGGTATTCTCGGCGAACCATTTGTCCACCCTCTCGGAAACGGGCTTGGGCTCGTCCAGCAGATCCGTGCGCAGCCAAGTTGCGAAGGGCTGAGGTGTCTTGACCACGAGTAACGGTTTTTGCGTCTCGTGCGCAATATGCTCCACCACGGGCCCCAGGAAAAAGGTCCGCGGCTCCGGACTGGCCCCGGCTCCAACGATGAGCATGTCATGTCTCTTGGCTTCCTCGATGATGGCGTTTTTGGGATCCCCATGAACCGTCAAGAGGCGCTTTACGCGAGCATGGGATTGGAAACGCCGGAGGAATGACCGGTACGTTCGGTCTCCGAATGCCGGTGTAGAACCCTGCTGCTCGCAGTGGAGCACGGTGACCTCCGCTCCAAAAGAGACGGCCAAAGCGCTGGCAATTTCCAGCGCAAACTCTGCATAGGGTCCGCCACGAACGGGAAAAAGGATTCGCTTACAGTCTGATAAGACGGGGGCTCGCGCAACGATCGTGTTACAGGGAGGCTGCTCCAAGAGTGAATCGATGGTCGCGCCAAACAACTTTTCGTCGGAGATGGTGTAGCCTTTCCACGGCAGCAGAAGGAGATCACAAGCCTCTTCTCTGGCTGTGTCGATGATCCCTTCTCTCAGGTAACGGGAGACCCGCACCAGGGTTCTCAACTCGACTCTCTCGTCGGGAAACTGAGAGGCCAAGTCTTCCAGCGCGGCCCGGTAGATGGGAGTCGTCTCCGCCCCTATGCTAAGGGATTCCTCCTCGGGAATCTCCACCACCCTGAGCGCGAGCAGTTTTCCTTCAGGGGGGAGAAGGGCGGTTCCCAACTTCAGATAGGGGAGAGCATGAGTTGGATCGACCAGCGGAATCAGAATTTTCTTTACAGGGTCCATACGGGTGCTTCCTTGCAGCGAAAGGGAGAATTTTACGGTTTCCAACTCCTTAAGACCTTTTGGAAAAAGCTTTTTTCCTCCGGCTCTTTTTCTTCCCGCTCCCACACCTTCAGCAAATAGTCCTTCTCTTTCTCAAAAATCTCCGCCTGCTCCTCAATCACTTTTTCGGCCTCCACGGTCTTCATGTCCGCCGTCTGATTAACAAAAGAAGCCACTCTTCCATGATAAAGAGGAGTGATCACGTCGACCAGTTTGGCGCGGTTTTTCGGCCAATGGTGAAACGTCGCGGCGAGCTCGTAGAGGGCCTTGGCCCAGTACTCCGCAGGAAAAACGAACTCTTTGGTTTCCGCCGTAGCCAACCGCTGCAAGACATCATAGCAGGAAGGGCTAAGAAGCTCCTTCCAAAGAATGCCGAAATGCTGAATGCCTTGCTTATAGCTGTAAATTAAAAGGTCCAAATTGATGTCGATGGGCTCTGGATCGAAAAATTCTGTAAGACCAAAGGTCTCTACCGGCTCGCTCCCACAAATTTTTTTCCACACCTCCAGGTGTTGTTCCATGAGCGTGAAGAGGGTCCAAACCACCTGACGAAACATCGGCCCCAAGGAAGAGCCGGGATCTTTGGGGTCGTGGACTTTGACTCCCAGATTGGCCTGACAAATCCGGAAGCCATGGGTCACAGCGCTCGTCGTCATCCAAATGTCAATCCCGAAGCGGGCGACGTCAGTCATCCAGACATTTTGCTTAAGATAGGCCCCGATCGTGTCGCGCGAGAGACCGAAGTCGCCCCCAATAGGCTGTCGAATCCTCTTCCCGTAGAGAGAACGAGTCAGGTTATAAACGACGTGGTTTGTAATCGTTCCATCGTATTTATGGCGCGAATAGATCGGGGCGACAAATTGGTAATCCTTCTCCAACACCGGCTCTACAAGGTACTTGATCCAGTCCAGCGTGATGCTTCTCAAATCGGCATCGACCACGGCGCAGGCACGAGCTTCCAGCCTTTCCGTGGCCTCGAAGATGGCCCGAAGCGCCGTCCCCTTGCCCCCGATCCCGCGGTAGACGAAGACCACCTTTTCCTGCCAGGGCATGATCTCCTCTTCACGGGCCACCTCGCGGGTGTCATCCGTCGACCCCCCGTCGGAAATCAGGA
>VBLN01000262.1:0-6577 GCA_005878685.1 Deltaproteobacteria bacterium
AACAAAATCCGCATCCCTGTCAATCGCTCGTTTTCACACTATCCCTCATCCAGTCCCATTCACGCGCCAATCCCTCTTCCAAGGCGATTCTAGGCACAAATCCCAGTCTTTTGCATGCCCGCGCCGTTTGAGCTTCCGTATGACACACATCTCCCTGCTGCCGTCCAAAGGTTCTGACCTTACCCTTCATTCCCGAGATGCTCTCCATCATTTCTGATGATCTTGTTCAGTGAGATTCGAGCGCTGTTCCACGAAGCAAAAATGGCGTTGACCTGCAATAAAACCCGCTACGCCCGTAACTAGGGATTTCACCTGTGCTCGTCGCCCCTTCTTTGGAAGTCAACTATAATCCATTGCGCGGCTTGCCAAAGATCCGCGGCAGTATAGTCAGCAGCATCTACCGCGTCATGAACTCCTTCTCTCTGACCACTATGAATGAGCACTCCTCTGGCTCCGATGCCGGCAGCCAGCCCCATATCGCCCGATCGATCTCCCACGACATACGACAGTTGGAGATCCAGATTCAGCTCTGTAGCAGCCCGTAGAGCCATGCCCACATTCGGCTTTCGGCAATCACAGGAACGCCGGTAAGCATCGATCCCTTCTGTGGGATGATGCGGGCAATAATAGATCCCGTCCAGAAAGGTGCCCGACTTAGCCAGTCGATCTTCCAATTCATGGTGAATTTGTTGAAGATCTTTCTCTCGTAAGAAACCGCGCGCCACAGCCGACTGATTCGTCACTACAACAACTTTGAATCCGTTGCGGCGCAGCAATTGAATCGACTTCGGAACCCGCGGCAAGACCTCCATCTGGTCCAAGGAGATCAGAAAATCGACCTCGCGAATCAATGTTCCATCCCGATCGACGAAGACTGCAGGCGCTCCGGCCATCTCAGCGCTCCTGAAACCTCAGTGGCTTCCCTTCTTCGCCTTGACAACTTCCTCAACCGCCCGGATCAGAGGGCTCCCATTTTCAACCGCCATCTCGACGCGCAAAGCCAAGAGCTTCTCCTTCGGAAAGGGAAATCGGATCAACTTCAATATATCCTTCTCGGTCGTAACGATCAGCTCCGCACGCCGAGCCGCCCGAGTGATCCTCTGCCAGTCCTGCGCCGAGTAGATGTGATGGTCCGGGAATTCGATCGTATCTACGATTTCTCCTTCCCAATCCTGGATCATGCGGTAAAAAGACGCAGGGTCGGAAATAGCCGAGACGGTCAAGATCTTCCTCCTGTCCAAAAGGCTCAAAGGGTACTTTTTCCACTGCTTCCCGTCCGGGGTAAAAAGACCCGTGGCCTGAAGAGCGCCAAAGAAGATCGTCTCCTTGGGATAACCGCCCAAAACCGACTCCCATCTTTCTCTGGCGCCGGTGATGAGATAAAAACTCGCCCTCCCCAGAGCCTCTCGGGATTCCCGAAAGGGGCCCGCCGGTAATAGCCATCCCCCCCAATCCGTACCCAGAAGCAAGAGGTCGAGGTCCCTCTTTAACTGACGATGCTGGAATCCGTCATCCAAAAGGAAGATATCTATCTCGGCAGCGCGCAGCAATTGACTCCCCGCTTCGTGTCGCCTTCTCCCGACTCCTACCCTTTGGCCATAGATTCCCGCCATCATAGCCGGCTCATCTCCGGCGTCACTGGACTGACCTTCTTTTCCTATGGATTCAGGATGATTGACCTCCAGACCCAAGATTTGGATCCCCTTCCCCCTCCTCTTATAGCCCCGACTCAAGATCGCGACCTTGTATCCCCGCTGACGCAGCTCCTCGGCCAGCCACAAAGTCGTAGGCGTCTTGCCTGTGCCTCCCACGGTCAGATTGCCCACACTGACCACCGCGCGCGGGAGGCTGCGTGTTCGCACCCACCCGAGAAAATAGAGAAAATCGAGAACCCGAACGGCCAACCAGTAAAGTAAAGAAACCGGGAGAACCAAAAGCCAGAGCAGACGACTTAACAGATCTTTGTGATTCCAAACCCTTCGAATCCAAGATTCATTCATCAAACTCTGACGTCGCCCTAAGTCAGCAGGCGCACAAGGCCTTAGGCGCTGTAGAACACATTGTCTCTATGACCTCATGCCGAGCTACAATCCATCGAGGTATCGATCAATCAGCTCCATGCTCCGCTCCACCACGCCATGATCCTCTTCGACCACACGGTAAGCGATCTCACCCATGCTCTCAGCCCTTGCCGGATGATTTAGGATGATCGATATCTCACGAATGAGATCTTCTCTTCCTTTTACCTCGACTGCGCCTCCTCGCTGCTTCATCGCCGACGCCATACCGGCAAAATTCGTCATGTAAGGGCCAAAAAGAATAGGCTTGCGGAAACGAGCGGGCTCGACAAGATTATGCCCTCCCGCATCAATAAGACTGCCACCCACAAACGCGACGCTCGCAAAGGCATACATAGCCTGGAGGTCGCCGAGTGTATCCAAAAACAGGACATCGGGGAGGCTCCCTTGTGCTCCATTCATGCGGCTTTTCTTCTCGTATTGGACCGCGCTCCTTCTCAGCAATCTTTCGACCTCATCAAAACGCTGCGGGTGCCTGGGCGCCAGAACCATCTTGAGAGCGGGAAAAGACGGCTTGAGAGAAAACACATCCAACAAAATCTCCTCTTCTCCCTGGTGCGTACTCCCGACTACGAGAATTTGCTCTCCCTTTTCGCTCTCAAACTTCAAGCCTGTCTCCGGACTTTCGTCCCCGTTCGCGGCTCCATCCTCCCAGGGAGAATGCTTGAGACTCCCGGTAATGCGAACCCTCTCAGAGTCCGCTCCTAAACCGACCATCCGCATCGCGTCTCCCTCGGTTTGCATCCCGGCGGCGGCGAACTGGCGGACGACCTGGGAAAAGAAGGGACGAAAGATGGAATAGCGATAAAAGGCGCGCGGAGAGATTCGACCACTCAGCAGAACGGCGGGGATGCCTCTCCGGTAGGCGATCCGCAGGAGATTGGGCCATATCTCTGTCTCCAAAAGGATCAAAATAGAAGGCTCAAACCGCCTTAGGGCTCTGCGCACAATCCACGGGTGGTCCAAAGGCAGGTAGACAACGCCATCCACGGCCTGCACCGCCTGCCGCGCGATCTCACCTCCCGTGGCGGTAAAAGTGGACAGAAGAATCTTTCGCTCCGGGAACCTTTTCTTGAGCCGCCCAGCCAAATTTCTGGCCGAAAGAACCTCACCGACCGAAACCGCATGAATCCAAATGGGCCGGGACCCTCGCAGCCGTTCCCAAGCCTCCCGAGGATAGAATCCGATCCGTTGAAAGAATCCTTTGCGGAACCTTCCGCCTAGCAGGGCAAAAAAAGGAAGCAGCGGCAAAAATAGAACGAGGCACACCGTGAGCAATAAATTGTAAAGCCAATAGATCATGGAGACTCAATGCAAGGTCTTGCTACGGGGATTTTTATCGTCCTCCAAAAGCTGCAGAGTGTAGAGCCGGCTGTACTCCGACTTCCGAGCCAACAATTCCTCGTGCGTTCCCTCTTCAACGATCGACCCATCAACCAACACGACAATACGATTCGCCTTGCGAATCGTGGAGAGCCGATGAGCAATCACCAAGACGGTACGCCCCACCATGAGCAGCTCCAGCGCTTCTTGCACCAGCCGCTCGGACTCCGAATCCAAGGACGACGTCGCTTCATCCAGAATAAGAATGGGGGCGTTTTTCAATAAGGCCCGTGCAATCGCCAATCTCTGCCGCTGCCCTCCGGACAACCTCGTTCCCATCTCACCGATGAACGTGTCGTAGCCTTGAGGCATCGCTATGATAAAGTCGTGCGCATGGGCGGCTCTGGCAGCAGCCACGATATGCTCCATATCCCTGGTAGGGTCTCCATAAGCAATGTTATTTCTGACCGTGTCGTTGAAAAGGAACGTGTTCTGCGTGACGATCCCAATTTGAGATCGGAGAGACTCCAAAGTGACATCTCGAATATCGACTCCGTCTATGGTAATCCTTCCCGACCCGACATCGTAGAAACGCGGGATCAGATCCCCTAACGTACTTTTTCCCACCCCGCTGACGCCGACCAAGGCCACCATCTCGCCCGCCCTTATCTTTAGGTCGATGTTTCTCAAAACAAGTTTGCGCCCATATCCGAAGCTGACTTTCTGGAACTCAATCTCCTGCGAAAAGGGCGCGGCCGGGCTGGCACTCGCGCGCGTCCGGATTTCCGGCTGCTCATCCAAGATCTCAAAAACTCTCTCGGCACCGACAATACCCTGTTGGATCGCCGTATACGTTCTCGTCAAATTCCGGAATGGCTGGTACATGAGAAACATCGCCGTCATAAAGGCCCAAAACTCCCCAGGAGTGCGACCGCCGCCGATGACACTGAAACCGCTATACCAAACCATTTCCCCGATGCCGAATGAGGCTAGCAATTCCATTGCCGGCTGCACCACCGACCTCATGCGACTCGCCCTGATGGACTGTTTAAACAGTTTCTGATTTTCCCCAGTAAATCTCTCGCTCTCATACTGCTCCATGCCGAAGGCCTTGACGATCCGATTGCCTTGGATGCTTTCCTGGAGAAGGTTCGTAAGGGTTCCGGTTGTCACTTGCCCCCGCCTCGTGAACCGCTTGATTTTTCTTGTCAGCCGGAGGATCGGCAAGATCGATGCCGGAAAGACAATAGAAGCGATCACCGCTAAAACCCAATCCTTCAGGAAGACCACCACGATTAAAACGATCAGGGACATCGCATCGCGGATGAGAGAGGCTACGGAATCGGTGAGTGCGGCGCGCACCAAGGCGACATCGCTATTGACCCGAGAGATGAGGGTCCCGGTTGGATGGCGTTGAAAAAACGAAAGGGAAAGCGTCTGCAAATGATGGTTCAGGGCATTGCGGACATCATTAACAATCCTCAGCCCGACATAATCTGTGAGATAACTTTGGCCAAAATTCGTCAGGCCGCGAAAAGCAAACAGCCCGATAATGACAAAGGGAAAATAGAATAGCGCGTGCTGATCTTTCCGAGCAAAGATATCATCGAACACGTGCTGAACAAGAAAGGGCACCGCTCCGTTCGTGGAGCTGAACCCCAGCATGCAGATCATGGCCAAAGAGAAGTGGGGCCAGAGATAGGGCCTAAGATATCGCAGCAACCGACGATAGGTCTCCAACTTTAACCTTCCGCTTCATCTCTTTTGGCGAACATTGTTCTAGTTCATCATGGAAAGTGCGATCTCAGCCACTCGTCCGGACGCGCCTGGCGAGCCCAGCTTTCTTCTGACCTCGATCAACTTTTCTGCAATCCCCTTATGCAACCCGAGATCTTGCAAGACAGCCTGGCTCTCAAAGAGAATTCTCTCGGCGGTGACATCCGCTTGAATCAGTTCGGGGACAACGGACTCTCCGGCAATGATATTGACCAGGCCAATGTAGTTGATCCGAACCAGCAACCGGGCCAGCCTATAGGTCAACCAAGATAACCGGTAAACAATAATCATCGGCCTGAGCATCAAAGCGGCCTCGAGCGTCGCCGTCCCGGAAGCGGTCCACGCAAGATCGGAGGCCTCGAGGGCATTATACGTATCCCCTTCGGAGATAGAAACTTTCGCAGGCGTCTGAGCGATCATCTCTTCCAACGAACGCCTATCAATGGTGCTGGCACGGACCAGAATGAACTGTACGTCCATCTGGCGGCTTAAGCGATCCACCGCTTCCAGCATAGTGGGAAGATGATGATTCACTTCTTGTTTGCGACTTCCAGGGAGAAGGGCAACGGTTCTCCTGAACGGCTCCAACCCATGACGCATCAGCGTGGCTTCCCGAGGCCGGGTCGCACGGACCACGTCTAAGAGGGGATGGCCCACAAAGCTCACTCTCACGCCTTCCTTTTCGTAGAGCGGAACTTCGAACGGAAAGACCACCGCCATCCGGTCTACCCACCGAGCAATCTTGCGAATGCGCCGTTGTCGCCAAGCCCATACCTGCGGCGCGATATAATACAGCACGGGCACCCGCAATGTCTTAGCTAAACGGGCAAGCCGCAAATTGAACTCCGGAAAGTCAATCAGGATCAGGAGGTCCGGTCTTTCCTCCCTCAACGTTCTTTGCAGTTGCCGATAGGCTCGCCAAAGTGTTTTGAGATTTCCTACGAGCTCCGTCAGTCCCATTCCGGTAAGATCGCCCATGTCCAAGGTGACTTTAATCCCTTCTCGTTTGAGTCCCTCACCGGCTACCCCGAATATTTCCAAGTCCGGATCAAGGTGGTAAAGGGACCTCACGAGGCGGGCTCCATGGAGATCTCCCGAAGCTTCACCGACAACAATCATAATTTTCTTGAGCTTCCTGGACACTCCGTCACAGCCTCGTTGCCAGGCTTCCCAGCCGTTCGCTGATCACCGAGGCAATCTCTAAAGCCTTGAGTCCATCCTCCCCGCTCACCAAGGGACGCGAACGCGTCCGAACCGAATCGAGGAATGAATCGATCTCATCCGCCAGGGCATCTCCGTCTCTAATTTCAATCGTCTCCGCGCGGATATCCAACCAACCTGCTCCCTTTTGTGGTTTGCGAAAGATCTGCGCCCGTCTCTGATCGTAATCAATCGAAATA
>VBLN01000262.1:6619-7782 GCA_005878685.1 Deltaproteobacteria bacterium
TTGGCAATGCAGCCGTTGGAAAACGTAATGCGGGCGTTCGCAATGTCCGGCTTGTCTGTTAAAATCGGCACGCCCACGGCCTCGACGCCGTCGACCGGCGCATCCACCAGGCTCGCAATCACGTCGATGTCATGGATCATCAAATCAAGCACCACATCGACATCCGTTCCTCGCTCCACGAACGGAGCCAGACGATGACACTCGACAAACTTCGGTTCCCGAATCACACCCTCCAACTTGCGGATGGCAGGGTTGAATCTTTCCAGGTGTCCTACTTGGAGCACGAGATGCTTCTCTCCCGCCAGCGATACCAGCTCTCTTCCCTCTTCTACTGTAGCGGTCATGGGCTTCTCCACCAAAACGTCGATCCCCGCGGTAATAAAATCCCGAGCCACTTGGTAATGCAGGCGAGTCGGGACAACAATGCTGACACAACGGACTCGGCCGAAGAGATCTCGGTAGTCAGTCAACGCAGGGACTCTCAACTTTTTTCCGACCTCGGTCGCGCGGTCGCGGTCGATATCCACGACCGCCTCAAGCCTTGCCTTCTTAGAGGCAGCATACTTCTCGGCATGATATCGGCCTGCATAGCCGACACCAACTACGGCAACCGGGATTTTAGCGAGCTTTTCCATCTTGTATCGCTTGCTGACCTACCGCGACCACGGCAATACCCCAACGATCCGCCTGTATGACCAGTTCCTCTTGTTCTAAGACAATCGTCTTGTCCGCCTCGACCGCAAGGACGGCGCCTTTCGACTCGTAGATCGTTCGAATCGTTTCCATCCCAACTGTGGGGACGTCAAAACGAAGGTCCTGCTGCGGCTTGCTTACCTTCACCACGACGATACCGCCTCCCACCAAATCCCCTCCCCGTCGAATCGCCGCGTCCGTGCCATCGACCGCCTCAACGGCCAGCACCACCCGGTTCTTGACCACCACCGCCTGCCCGATACCCAACCGCCCAACCTCTTTGGCTATCTGAAACCCGAAGCGCACGTCTTCCCATTGCTCAGAAGTAGGCGAACGGGACGTCAGTACGCCCTCCGAAGGAATGATCTGGCCAAGAAACATTGTCGACTCCAAAACTCGAATGCCCTCCCCCTCCAACTCTTCGGCCACGCCTCTTAACAGCCGATCATCCTCTCTGCTCCTCAGCCGGG
>VBLN01000259.1 GCA_005878685.1 Deltaproteobacteria bacterium
TATTCTTATCTAGTGGCTTATCTCTTCTGGATTGGAATCCCCCTGGGTTGCTTTGGGATAGTCATGCTGCATCACTTGGTGGGTGGGAGGTGGGGTTTCATGATCCAACGGCTGCTGGAGTCGGGAACTCGGACATTCCCCTTGATGGCCTTGCTATTTTTGCCGCTATTTTTCGGGATGGGAGACTTATACGTCTGGGCGCGGCCTGAGGTGATGGCCAGCGACGAGATACTGCGGCAGAAGGGCGCGTATCTGAACATCCCGTTCTTTGTGTTACGGACGATTGTCTACTTTTCGGTCTGGATCTGTTTGGGATATTTCCTCAATAGATGGTCGCTCGAGCAAGATCGGACAGCTGAAAGTGCGTTCACGCGGCGGCTCCAATCTCTCAGCGGACCTGGCTTGGTTCTATACGGCCTCACTGTGACCTTCTCCTCTATTGATTGGATCATGTCGCTCGAGCCTCGATGGTCTTCAACGATCTATGGGATGATATTCATGGTCAGCCATGCGCTGGTGGCTTTGGCGTTTGTCATTGCCGTTGTCTTTCTCCTGTCAAGTATCGGGGCGCTTTCCCCGGTAGCATCACCTGATCGTTTCCAAGACCTGGGCAACCTTTTGCTGGCCTTTGTCATGATCTGGGCCTACATGGCCTTTTCCCAGTTCTTGATTGTTTGGGTCGAAAACCTGGCCGAAGAAATACCCTGGTACCTGCACCGCACAATTGGCGGCTGGCAGGGAATAGCACTGGCGTTGATTGCTTTTCAGTTTGCCTTGCCCTTTCTGCTGCTGCTCTCGCGCGCGACAAAGCGTAGGGCCGGCATACTTGCGATCGTCGCATTGGGCGTCATCTTCATGCACTGGGTCGATCTCTTCTGGATGGTAGCGCCGGCGTTTTATCCCGCCGCGTTTCACCTTCATTGGCTCGACATTGCGGCGCTTGTGGGGATCGGCGGCGTTTGGCTAGCCGCCTTTCTATGGTATCTCAAGGACCACTCGCTACTCCCGCTCCATGACCCGCGATTCGCGAACATGCTGGAACAGACACAAGAGGCGTAGCCTATAGTATGACGGAGATAGAACACCGTGCCGCTCCCAGCGGCGATCCAGGCGTCGGCCACGAGCCAAGCGATCTCAAGCCCAGGAATATCGCATTGTTCGCGGTCGCCTTGGCCGGAGCGCTCGGTCTGGTGCTCGCCGTGAGTTACTGGATCTTCGAGTACAACGCGGCCCGGCAGGCACGAAACCAGGTCCCGCCTTCTCCATTGGCCCATACGCGCGAACCGACTCCGGAGCCGCACCTTCAAGTCCATGCGGCTGAGGATTTGCAGGAGACGCGCGCCGCCGAAAATGCGCTGCTCAACGGTTACGGGTGGGTCGATAAAGAAGCCGGGATCATTAGGATTCCTATTGAAAAAGCCATCGACGTGCTGGCCAAGAAGGGGCTGCCGGTGAGGAGCGAAGGCGGTATGCAGAAGGCAGAAGGCGGTAAGCAGTAGGAAAAAGGTGAAGGACAGAAAGTCGATGGCATTGGGTAACCAGCAGGCAGGAAGCACAAGACAGCGAGTCGTTTTTCTGCTTACTGTTTACTGCTTACTGCTCGCATTATTTTCAATCTTGGCCTCACCCGCACGGGCGCATGATGACGACAGGCCACCGGCCTTGCGGGGCGTGGCGCTGGAGCAGAAGCTGGGTGAGCAGTTGCCGCTCGGGCTCGGATTGCAGGACGAGACTGGAAGAACGGTCCATCTTGGCGATTACTTTGGCACGCGGCCCGTGATTCTCACGTTCGCCTATTACCAGTGCCAGGACCTCTGCCCATTGCTGCTCGATGGGGTGGTGAGAAGCTTGCGGTCGCTTTCGTTCGACGCCGGGAATGAGTTCAACATCCTCACGGTTAGCTTCGATCCGCGTGACACCCCTAGTTTAGCGGCGGCAAAAAAGGACGATTTCCTCCAACGTTATGCGCGGCCAGGCGCGAAAGAGGGCTGGCACTTTCTCACAGGGAACCAAGCCACGATCCAGCGCCTAACCGAGGCGGTGGGTTTCCGCTACAACTACGACACGCAGAAAGGTCGCTATGCCCACGCAACCGGCATCATGCTTTTAACTCCGGAGGGGAAGATTGCCCGCTATTTCTACGGCATCGAGTTTTCCCCGCGAGATCTGCGCCTGGGCCTGATCGAAGCTTCGGCTAACAGGATCGGCTCGCCCATCGACCAGTTGCTGCTCTTTTGTTACCACTACGACCCCGCCACGGGAAAATACGGGCTCCTCATCACCAATGTTATCCGGTTGGCTGGCATTGCGACCGCTCTAGCCTTGGGGACTTATATATTCGTGATGCTGCGTTGGGAATCAGAACAAAAACCTAAATCTCCGAAATCTGCCTAGAGTCATGTTGGAGAATTTTCCGTTATTTCCTGAACAGGCATCCACCATGGCCCCTCGCGTGGATGTCCTTTTCTTCTTTTTGGTCGCCGTCTCCTTATTTTTTGCATCCCTGATTTTCTTCCTGGTGATCCTCTTTGCAGTGAAGTACCGGCGCCGCTCCGACGAGGAGCAACCCAGACCCATCAAGGGCAATCTCCCGTTGGAGATCCTGTGGAGCGCCGTCCCTTTGGCACTTACCATGGTCATGTTTGTGTGGGGAGCCGTGCTCTTCTTCGATATTTATCATCCTCCCAGCAATGCGCTCGAGATCAATGTCGTCGGAAAGCAGTGGATGTGGAAAATCCAGCATCCGGAGGGACAGCGGGAGATCAATGAGCTGCACGTACCTGTGGGCCGCCCGGTCAAATTAACGATGACATCGGAGGATGTCATTCATGACTTTTTCGTGCCGGCCTTCAGGGTCAAAAAGGACGTGCTGCCGGGAGGCTACACCAGCGTGTGGTTCCAGGCGACCAAACCGGGAGAGTACCATCTTTTTTGTTCACAGTACTGCGGGACCCAGCATTCTGGCATGATAGGCAAAGTGGTCGTGATGGAACTGACACAGTACGAAGACTGGCTAAGTGGCGGGGCCAGGGGAGTGTCATTGGCGACAGCAGGAGAGAGGTTGTTTCAGCGACTGGGTTGCAGCACCTGCCACCGGCCGGATGGGACGGGACAGGGACCCTCGCTCGTAGGACTCTTCAGTAGGCCGGTCAATTTACAGGGAGGCCGAACGGTAACCGCCGATGAAGGCTACATACGCGAATCCATTCTCAACCCGCAGGCGAAGATCGTGGCCAGGTATCCGCCGGTCATGCCGACCTTCAGAGGTCTCATCAGCGAAGACGGCATTCTCCAGATCATTGCCTATCTCAAGTCCCTGCAGAGGGAAGAAAGGAGCCAAGCCGAGCGATGAGCGCTTCTCCGGTAGAGCATCGGGAACATTACCTCAACGTCAGTTATGGAGTGAAATCATTACTCTTCACCCCCGACCACAAGCGCATCGCATGGCTCTACCTCCTTTCCGTCACCTTCTTCTTTTTCGTGGGCGGTCTTTT
>VBLN01000273.1:0-2008 GCA_005878685.1 Deltaproteobacteria bacterium
TTCTAGAGAACCCGCTGAGAGGCGAGCCTCAAGAGGGAAACCGGTATCGTTTCTGGGGAAGAATCGAGGAGTTTGAGGGACGAATTTTGAGAGTGATTACGTTAGAGGACAAGGTTACGATTCACAACGCATTCCCAGACAGAGGGTTTAAGCCATGAAGCTCAACTACTATTCTCAAACAGACTCACTTTATATTGACCTTTCCGAGCGTCCGAGCGTAGAGAGCCGGGAGATCTCCGAGGGTGTCGTCCTTGATTACGATGCGGAGGGAAACCTTGTCGGCATTGACATCGACAATGCTAGCCGAAAGGTAGACCTTAAAAAGCTCACTTTCAATAAACTACCGGGAATCATACAGACCAACTCAGCCTAGCTCGCTCAGGTGGATCGTTTATTAGGTTGAGATTAATCTTGAACGTTCGCTCATAGATTTTGTGATAAGTCGGCTGGATATGAAAGGGACTACGGGGGCACTTACCTTTTCTTGGCCCGCAAGCTCTCGATCAGTGCGGTGACCTCTTCGAGACGGGTGCGGACCTCGGCGTCGGCTTTTCTTAGCTCCTCGGCTGACGCTCCTTTGTCAACCGCATCTTCATATGCCGTTACAGCGACACCAAAAACTTTCAGCACGCGACGGGTCTCATCGGTAGGCATGGCTATCTCCTGTCACTTCACAGTTTAGAGTTTGGAGTTTCGAGTTGCCCCGAAACACGAGACGCGGAAATCGAAACGGGTGGCATACCCAACTGCCTTAGCTTTTCTTCTGGGATAAAGCCGTCTTTATCCCATCCTCTTGCCTGGTAATAGCCCTGGATCATCTCCCGTAGTTCGTTCGACGTTAATGCGATACCCCGAGCCACGCCAGTCGGAAGAGCCTCGCTCAGCAACCGTTCCGGTAGCCAGTCATCCTGAGACCGCCAGCCCTCGCGTACGTTGAAGAGCTTCTTGAGCGTGTGAATCCGTTCGCCGATGCGCCGCAATTCCGCGTTCGAACAGTTCCACCCGGTGACTTTGCTGAGGAGTTCCGCTCCTTCGCTATAGAAATCGGTGAAGCACTTGCGCAGGAATTTGCAGATAATCAGCGAATCCAGCACCGCGGCGAAATCCTCCGAGGCGGCAACCAAAACACCTCTGCCAGGCTCGGCGCGGAACCGATCGACTTCTCCGGAGAAATCGGCCTCATAGGCGCCGGAGCGGTTGTGGCAGGCGCCGCGCGGGCTTACAGCCAGGCCCAAAGCCATAGTCTTCAAGCTGCGGGGCTCATATCCGGGCAGCTCCAGACCCTTGACATGCATCGCCCAATACGAGCTCTCCCTGCCGAGTTCGAGCGCGGCTCGCATTGAGCCTTCAGCCAGTAGAGCGCCGAGCTCTTCCCGCTCGGCGATGGCCGGAATAGCGGCAAGAAGAGCATCCGCCTGGCCAAAGCGTAGACCGAGAGTCCCTGCTTCGGGCAGCAATCCTTTCTCGCCGCACTCCATTGCCCAGGCTAACGTGCCCCCAGTGCTGATAGTATCGAGGCCATAGAGGTCGCAGAGATGTGCGGCCTGAAGCACGACCTCCGGATCCTTAATGCCGCAGAGTGGTCCCAGGGCGAATAGTGTCTCATATTCCAGCCGCTGCTCTGCACCATTGAGAGATCTAAAAAGCCGCTCGCAGCGGATGGTGCAGGATGCGCAGCCATGTCTGCGACTGAAATTATTTTCCGTCAGGGTTTCCCCGCTTAGCGCCTCGGCCTCCTCGAAGGTCGATTGTTGGAAATTGTGCGCGGGCAAGCTGCCGAGGCGATTGAAAACGGCGAGGTTGGCTACGGTCCCGATGTTTCTGTACTTGTCGGTGAGCGAACCCAGGCTGCGCTCTCGCAGGGAGTCGGCGATCCCCTCGACGCCTGTGGGATCGGCGACGCGGGTCGCCCGATTACCGCACAGGGCGATAGCCTTCAGATTCTTTGACCCCATGACCGCGCCGACGCCGCCGCGGCCTGCGTGGCGGCCTTCATTGCTGGTGGTGG
>VBLN01000273.1:2050-8046 GCA_005878685.1 Deltaproteobacteria bacterium
TCGGTCTCCGTCGGGCTTTTTCCGGCCAAATGACCGGCTTCCCTGATCTCCACGTGGTCGTCATGGATAAAAATGTAGACCATGGAGGGAGCCCGGCCGGTGATCACGAGACCGTCGAGGCCGATGCGCTTGAGTTCGAGTGCGAAGTAGCTCGATGAGAGGGAGTCGGCGATAAAGCCGGTGAGCGGGGATTTAGTGACCACGGCGAACTTGGCCGTCGTGGTGAGACCGGTGCCGACCAGCGGCGCGCTGGTGAAGATCAAAGGATTGGCTGGGGAAAACGGATCGACTCCCGGCGGCGCGTAGTCGTAGAGCAGGCTCGTGCCGAGGCCGATGCCGCCGAGGAATGCGCGGAGGCGCGACTCCTCCAGATCTTTCCAGGAAGCCTTTCGACTATTTAAGTCAATATCGAGCAGACGTCCGTGAAAGCCATGCATGGCTCAGCCTCCGGCATCCGCGGAGAGAATAAAAATTTTATCCCCTGGATTGACCTTGGCGCCCGGATTCCGGACGAAGTCTAAACCGTTGATGTTGCAAGCGTAGCCGGTAAAGAGACTACTTCTATCAGAGTTGATGACCCGCCCCACCAGGACCGGTAGTGTCTCTGCAAGGGCCGAAAAGACATGAGCGAGAGTGGCCTCTTCCGGCAGCGATAGAGGGACCGCTTTGGTCTTTGCGAGCAGGCGGGCGACGCCGAAAAGCTCGACGGTAATGGAGACAGGGACAGAGACAGAGATAGAAGCAGGGGAGGATGCGGGCTCTGTCTCAAATCTCTGTCTGTCTTTCTGCCAGCGCTTTAAGGCGACCTCGTAGTCTTCCGGGGTGTTCATGTTGAGAAAGCTCAGGCCCTCGGGGTCAAAGCGGCGGATTTCCTCCTCGGTGATTTTCCGGGTCCGCACCTTGTCATAAAGAAAAATGGGACGCAGCTCGCCGCGGTCAAGCTGCTCCTTGAGAAGCGGCCGCACGCCTTTTCGGTAGACCGCGTGCAATGGCTGAAAGCGGTCCTGCCAGTAGGGTACGACGACGTCGTGGTTCGAGATTTGGGAAATAAGATATGAAATCAGCGGAAAATTGAGGAACGGGACATCGCACGAAGTCACAAAACTAACTTCGCTGCCGGCTGCCTTCAAGCCGTAATAGATTCCCCCCACCGGCCCCTGATAGGCGACTTCGTCGCACACCAAGGTCGCCGGCAGCGGCGGCAGCTCCTGCTCGGGCGCGGCCACAACGACGGCTTCAGCAAAAACACGCTTGAGGGCGCGCACGATGTGGACGATGAGCGGCTCGTCGTCAAAGAGGAGCAACGCCTTCGGCCGTCCCATGCGCGAGCTTCGGCCTCCAGTTAGAACGATTGCGGTGGCGTCTGCTATTAAATGATCGCCGTACATCTCAACGGTCCTCAGCCCTGGAGAGATTTGGACCACACGAGGTATATAGGCTCATGAGCCCGAGGGAGTCAACACGGCGTCAGGCCACTTGTTGCGGGGAGTAGGTTTGTGTTGGTAGGGCTAGAGCGTTGGCTACTGCCAAAAATCGATTTTTGCCTGACTGGGTCATTTAGAGTTTCTATCATTTGAATGGCTGGCCTTTTGGTTCTTATCGTCGACGTCATCCGACGGCGCACCTCGGTCCAGCCAGGCCCTGAACGCCTCCAACGAATGGGCCAAGCGCCATTCTTCGAAAACCGCTCTTGCCATCGCCGACACGGCGCCGGAGGATTCCGGGTCGCTGGACGCCAGGGCGTAATGAAGCAGCCAGTCTTCAAATCCTTCCGGGTTCGGATCCTCTTGAACTGCCCGCTCCAGCAGCTCGCGCTTGATCGCCAGCCCGATCGTATCGGGTGTTTGGTCGCGCTTTCGTCTTCGCTTCCGTCCCTCCGACGCTTCGAGCGCGGCGAGCAAGGCCTTGCAGATCTCCGCGGGTCGAACAGATTGGCCCACTTATCCTCTCCGAAGAAAGCGCCTCTCGTTCATGCCGGATTATCCGCGAGCGTGACATCGAGGGAGTAGCCCGGCCCTTGGGGACGCCTGTACCCTTGCTCTAGGGCCGCCACATCGAGATCCACACTCGCGAGATCGTCAAGAATCACCTTAGCGGCTGGACTGCCCTGGAGGGTGGTAAAGCTTTTGACATATCCGAGACAGCGCTTGCAGGCTTCGATCACGCGGGTCGAGCCGCCTTTCTCCGGCACGAGCGAGACAAGCTCCTTATGGTCGGTCATGCCGCAATAGGGGCAAACCAAGCAATGGACTTGCCACTGACCGCCGCAGCGGCCACAGCGAAAATGACGGCTCCGCTCGATGCCTCGCACTTCGGCAAATGCGGGCCAGGCGCCGCATACGGGGCAATACCCTTCGCCCCAGCTCTCAGCGATCGAACGTGCCCACCGGCGATTACAGGCGTGCAGAAAAGGAACAGGGACGAAGGCCGCAACAGCTTGGAACGCTTCCGGGTCCGCGCCGAGAATAACGGCAGTTTCTTTAAGCCGCTCGCTATCTTGGCACAGTGAGGCTTTGAACAGGGTTCGAATATCGGATGCTGCTTGAATCGCTGATTTAAGTGTGGCCATCTTTGGAGTGCCGCTGCGATAAGCGGTTCGGATCAGCTGTTCTGCCCAGCGGCGAACCGTACTTATCTCCAAAGCCAGCGTGACTCCCGCTAGCAGCGGAGCCTTGCTTTCGGATGTCCCGCCGCGGGCGGGAACAAACGCCTCCCATCTATCATTGGCCGTCTCGCGCAGAACCTCCTGAACCACGGTGAGCCACGGTTCCCATTCCGGGCGCTGGCGTCCAAGATCTTGCAGGCCCGCATCTATGGAATGAGTCATTTGCGGCTAACGTGATGCCTGGCGTGCCGCCGCTTGAGAAGTAGGTTGTTTAGGTATGATTTGCGGAGTCTTATAAAAGGGTTTTGAGCCTTCGTGCATCTGTACGATCTTTGTCCTGTTCCCTACATCGGCCCCCGAACCCCCACCGCGTGTCCGAGCTGTCTCTGGACTTGCGCAGGCGCTGAGAGTGAAAAGGAAGGCTAAAAAAAGTATCAGAGTGAGCCCCACATCATACTCCTTGAGCCGAAAAGACGATGACTAAGCGAAGAATAAAGCCTCCTACCAGGACCAACGCGGCTTCCGTGGTCAGATTGAGATCTCCCGATTGCTTGCGCCAGTAGAGCCACAAAGGAAGCAGCATTCCAACGACGATGACACCAAAAAAGAGCAGGAGACCCCACGCGCTCAGCCAGGCGCGGAATACCGGACCGAGCGATATCATGACGGCGATCAAAACGACGAATTCCAACGCGACCACCCATGCGTCCATTCGGTGCAGTGCTAAAACACCGGGCATCGTCCATCTGGATCGCTGCGCAAGGAGAATCATCAATGCCGCCGATATGGATGCGGCCGAAACGACGAAAAGCATGCCGAGCAGAGGGGTATCTGACCAGATCGGGCGGTTCGTCACGGCAAGAAGAACTCCCGTATAGCCTGCGACGTAGAATCCAAAAAGCCCGCCGATCACGCCGATCAACCCACTCAGCACTCCCGGCGGACGAACTCTGCGCCCCGCCGGCCATTCGAGACGATCATCTTCAACCAGCGCTCCCAGAAAAGATATTAAGGAGAATATGCCGAATATGAGAAGTGCCCAGGAGCCGACCGACATCGGTGACCAGAGTTTGAACATGGGGCGCCATGTGTTCGACTCGATCAGCATATGCCAGAGGCGCAGCGGCCGACCGAGATCCAGAGTCAGCAGCAGCCCGCTCAGAACGACGCATGGAAACGCAATATAATAACCCAGGCGGGCAAGAGGACGGTCTTCCGCTCTACCAAATAGATCGATCAGCACGGCCAGAAAATAAGTTCCGCCTGCGAGGCCACCGAAGAAAAAGTAAAAAACGATGAGCCAACCCCACTCAGGCGGCGCGCTAAAATAGGTGCTGGAGGGAACTGTATTCATCGTCGCTCCTCCTGGTCGTGTTCCCCTGCACCGCGGTTACGAAAATTGATGATTCCCATCAGGCCGACCGCGAGGGCACCGAAGACCGAGAACCACGAGCCGGATTTGAGGTTGCGTGTCGGCATTTTCGGATCGGGCGGCAGCCCATATACTTCCGGTTTGTCCACCAATAGATAAAATGAGTTGAGCCCTCCCAGCATCTTCTCGTCCGCGCCGTAAAGGTACGCTCTCTTCTCGCCCGTCTGGTGCAGCTGCTCCACCCGCTTTTGCGCTCTGTTGCGCAGATCGCGGATCGTGCCAAACTGGATCGACTGGGTGGGGCAGGCCTTCGAGCAGGCCGGCTCCATACCGCCCTGCAGCCGGTCATAGCAGAGAGTGCACTTCTGAGCGGTCCCTGAAGCCGGATTGACTTCGATCACGCCAAAGGGGCAGGCCGCGATGCAGTCCCGGCAGCCGTTGCAAGTGTCCGACTGAATGACGACCGTATCGAACTCGGTGCGGATGATCGCGCCCGTCGGGCAGACCTCGAGACAAGGGGCGTTGACGCAGTGTTTGCACACGTCGCTCATCAGGAGCCAGCGCCCGTCCTTCCGGTCGTCAGTGAACTGCTCGATGAATTTGACATGACGCCAATGGATCCCGTCGAGGCGGCGCGTGTTGTCGTAGCTGTCGCCGCTCAAAGTGTTCAGGCCGCCGTTGGTGCTGGGGAGCTGATTCCACTCTTTGCAGGCGACTTCGCAGGCTTTGCAGCCGATGCACACCGTGGTGTCGGTATAAAATCCCATGGGTTCAGCCATGATCGTACCCCTTTCCTATCCCAACCTCGTGTTCGTGTTTCGTGTTCGTGGTATCTTTACGGCGAGCACGAGCCACGAGCACGATCACGGTCCTCATGCTTTCTCTACGTTGCAAACCAACGCTTTTCCCTCGTGCATCGAAACGTTCGGATCGGCTATGAGGGAAGTCAACTCGTTGACAACGTCGCCCTTGGATAAGCCCTCGTATCCCCAGTGCCAGGGCATGCCGACCTGATGAATGACCTTGCCGTCAATCTTGAACGGCCGCATCCGCTTGGTGACCAGCGCCTTGGCGCGGATCTGCGTGCGCGGGCTGGATATCTTGCACCAGTCGAGATTCTTGATGCCTTTCTCCTGGGCCAGCTCCGGACTGATCTCGACGAACAGTTCGGGCTGGAGCTCGGTGAGCCACGGCAGCCAGCGGCTCATGCCGCCCGCGAGATAGTGCTCGGTCAAGCGATACGTGGTTAGGACATACGGGAACTTTGGATCCCCCATCTTTGCCAGCGGGTTGCCGGAATCTTTCCAGTGTTTGTATACCGGGCTGGTCTGCTGCTGATAGAGGGGATTTTGTACCGGCGATTCGACCGGCTCGTAGTGCGTCGGCAGCGGGCCGTCGACCAGACCGCCGGGCACGAAGAGCCAACCGAGCCCGTCCGGCCGCATGATAAATGGCGCGGTGCCGGGAAGCCCATCCATGCCGGCTGCACCCGGCTTGGCTTTGTCCGTCGGCGGTTTCGTCGCGATGTAATCCGGCACGTCGTAGCCGACCCATTTCTTCGCCTCCGCGTCCCACCATACCCATTTCTTCCTCTCGCTCCACGGCTTCCCGTCGGGATCGGCGGACGCGCGGTTGTACATCACGCGGCGGTTCGCCGGCCACGCCCAACCCCACTCCAAGTGAGCGCCGGGTTTGCCGGGAGGATCCGGTGTGCGCCTGTCGGCGAGAAGCTTCCCCACCGCGGGGTAGACACCCGAGTAGATCCACGACGCGCAGGTCGTCGAGCCGTCGTCTTTCAGCTCGCCGAAACCGACGCAGTGACGCGCCGGATCTTCCGTGAAGAAACCGTTGATCTCTTTCAGGATCTTCAGCGCCGAAGGCTCGCCCTTTTTGCGCTCGGCTTCGTTCTCGTGCTCGTAGTCCCAGACGACGTTCTTCCACCCTTCATCGCGGGGCGCGGTCGAGTTGGCGTAGAGCTTCTTCAATCGCTTCCCAAGTTCGTAGCTGAACCAGGTGTCG
>VBLN01000274.1 GCA_005878685.1 Deltaproteobacteria bacterium
TCGCCTGATAGTCTATGATCGCTTTGAGCCGCTGCGAGGTCGATTGCCCTCCGCCGGAGATCGCCAGTGCGCCGAGCTTCCGCGCGCCTTCCCAGCCGGCCCAAAAGCCGATGAAGGGTCCGAAAGAGAAGGCAAAATAGATGCGGTCACCAGCATGAGCGCCGGCCGCCTGAAAGATTCCCTTCCAGCACTCTGCCCACCACTCCCAGGATTCTTCGGTATCGAGCCAGTACATCGGCTTGCCTGTGGTGCCGGAGGTCTGGTGGAGGCGGATGTATTTTTCTAACGAAAAGGTCAGGTCGCTGCCAAAGGGCGGATGCTCGAGCTGGTCCTTCACCAGCTCGCTCTTCGTGGTGAAAGGCAAAACCTTCAGCCCGTCCAACGAGTCGATTTTGGGAAAGCCATTGCCTAGTAACTTTCCCCGATAGAATCCATTCGTCTCAAGTGCTTCCTGGAGCAGCCGACGCAATCTTTCGACCTGACGCTCTTCTATGGCACTTCGGCTGTTTAGAATTCCCACGACGGCTTCAACTTTCAATCACAATCAGCTCCTCGGCCGGCTGCGCCAGGGATTGCAAGCCATTCTCCGTGGCGAGGAAAGGCTGGGCGATGAGACCATGGCCGCATTTCTCGCCGGCCAAACAGACCCGGAGAGTCAGAGCCACGCCCGGCTGGATCTTAACTGCGCCATCTTGACCCAGTAACGGGGCCTCACTTAGATCCAGCCCCAATCCGTTGCCCAGACCGTAAGCTTGAAGCGACTCCCTTGCCGGCGCGGACGGGATCTCTTTTAGCCACTCGCCCGCGGCCGCAGCCGAAGCTCCGATCTTCACGCTCTCCACCAGCTGGTGGAAAATATTTTTCGCGAGGTTGTGGCTCTTCACCAATTCCGCGGGCGGGCTACCGAGACAGAAAGTTCGGCCCAGCTCGGCCCAGTAGCGCTGATAGGAAGCTGCGACGGTAACAAGCAGCGCCTCTCCTCGATCCAGGGGGGCCGGACCTGCCGGCCGAAGGCCCACCTGAGGCTCCGAAGCTCGCGCGATCAAAAATCTAAAATCCTCGACCCCTTGGCGGCGCGCTTCGCGCTCCGCGAGAGCCGCGATCTCATATTCTTTCTGTCCGGCGCGCGCCTCTTTTCTGAAAAGAGCGAGCGATTGTTCCAGAATCTTAACGGTGTGCAGCAGCAGCGCTTGTTCTGAGGCAGACTTTACCAGCCGCAGCGAGGTCAAAAGGTCACTTAGGGCGCAAAATTCCGCCCCTTCCAGCACCTGGACCACTCTTTCCCATTCACGCATCGGCAGCTGCTCTTCGACCGCTACCAGTCCGACCCGCTTCGGCTTAAGCCCTCGAGCCTTGAGGGCGTCGCCCAGCCCTGGAGCGAACTGCCCCACGGATCGAACCTCATCGAACCATGTGAGCGTCTTGGAAAACGGATTGTTCCGGCCGGGCTCCTGGACAATGAGAGCGGGCTCGCCTTCCAGCGGGACCACGGCGAGCACGCCGCGATTCTTAGGAATGAAGTGAGAAACGAAGGCCAGATGGCCGAAGCGCCACGAGTCACCGTAGACTAATAGAAGATCCGCGCCGTGTTCTTTCATCCCTTGCCTGATGCGGCTCAAACGAGCGCGGAATTCCTGCTCGGGAACATGTTGCCGATCCCATGTGCTGCAGCCTCGCTTCAGAACCGTGTGGAGGGTCTCCAATGGTTTATGCCCCGACCGTAAAAAGCTCCATCGGCGTCTGCGTGAGACGGCGCGGTGCATCCGCCTCGACCCAGACGGTGTCTCCGAGCATGAGATAGCCGGTCTCGGGAAGATATTGGTTGGGATGGACGACGAAGCACATCCCCTCCTCGATCACAGCTTCGTTCTCATCGACGATCTCGGGAAAGGGAATGGATTGAAAGCCTAACCCATGACCTCTCACACGCATATAAGGAGGTCGGCAATATTTCTCGTAGCCGTGGGCGGAAAATACCTCGTTCATCACGCGCGACACCTCGCCGACTTTCGCGCCCGGACGGACTCGATCCAGGCTCTTCTCCATAGCTTCTTCCATGATGTTAAATTTCTCGCGCAAGAGCGGCGCAACGGGCCCCATCACTGCGGTACGACAGAGTTGGACGAAATGACCTTCAACGGCGGGCGTGATCTCGGCGATGATGATGTCACCCGCTTGAATCCTGCGGTCCGAAGGGGGGTGGGTGCAGTGGGCGTGATCCGAGGCGCTTACCATACCGAAATTATCCTCGGCGCCCTGGGAGCGCATCGCATACTCGACTTCCGCGGCGAGCTCGTGCTCCGGCATGCCTAGCTTCGCCTTTTTAAGAACCGCGGCGAAACCGATGTCGGCGATTTGGGCGGCGCGCTCGAGCGCGGGCAGAGCTTCTCGGCCCGGAAAGCGGGCGAGAGACTTGAGGATCGAATCGGCTGCTTCGACTCTTCCTTCCAACGCTTTTTCCAACGCCTTGCAGACTGCGGCGGGCATAAAACCCCAGCCGACGATGCCGAGCTTTCCTTCCAGCCCCTTTTGGCGAACCAACTCTCTAACCGCGTCCACGAAGCGCTCTGCGGTCCTCACCTCAGGAATCCAGGTTTGCCCGCGCACCCGGCCCTGGTCCCACGAAAGACTGATCAGCATCGCAGCCTCCCCGGTCTGCGTGAGGAGAACAGCCGTATGGGGCCCCATCGGCAACACGCCGGATATCCATAGCACCGGGTTGACCTCAAGCATGCTGAGCTGACCGGTCGAATAGAAGAGCAAGGCGGAGAGACCCTGCTCCTTCATCGCCTGCCGGATAGAGCGTACCTTGGTATTGAAAGAAGCAACCATTTGGGAACGTTCAGGTTGCATGATTCTCCTCTCTCTTGAAAAAGCCTGTCACTCGGAAATATCGATGAAGACGCCCCCAGGATCGGATAGCTGATGCCTGCCGTAGCGGCAGCTCGCGATGAGCTCTACTCGCCGCTCGCCCTCCGACGGCACACTCACGGTTCTCTCGCACATCTCCGGATCGGCTTTTCTCAACGTATCCAAGTCTCGCTTGACCGCGTCCACGTTTTCTACCTTAAAACCGATGTGCTCCAGCCCCGGCCTCTCGATTCCCGCGCCGTCGTAGTCGGTGATATCCCACGGCGCGATCACCAGGGTCACCTTGCCGTCCGTGAGATAGAAGTTGGGATCCTCCAACGCCTTTTCCGCCTGCTTGAACTCGAAGACATCCAGATAAAAGCGCGCGACCGCATCAGGATGAACCGCGCGCAATTTGATATGGCTGATGCGCCGCTTGCGCTCCTCGCCTGTTTCGACATAGACGCCTCTTTTATTTTCCATTCCCTGCTGCGTGAGGTCGAAGATATTACCTTCGGGATCGTGGGTGCCAAAGGAGGCGAAGGGGCGATTCGAAGGGCGCTTCAAAACCTTGACGGCGGGGTAGTGCTCGCGGATGCGGCTGCAGGCGGACTCGATATCGTCGACATCGATCCCGAAGTGGTGCAGCCCCCCGGGGTAGCCCGGCTTTCTCCCGATCACGGTCATGCCGACGTAGCCGTCGCTGACGCTCAACCCGTAGTTCGTCTTGACTGCCCTGGCCTCCTCCTCAGCCGCGGCTTTTGATCTTTTCATGCCGAAGGCGGACTCGTAAAACTTGGTCTCCCGCACGAAATTTTCAGTCATAATGGCCACATGCTGG
>VBLN01000275.1 GCA_005878685.1 Deltaproteobacteria bacterium
CGTGGTTCATCCGGTCTTCGATAATTTTAACTTTCTCTGTGCCGAATTTGGTTTTTACGCGTGAAGCGGTGCGCTTGAGGATCACACGGCGGCGGTTAAACTGCCTTAATCCAGGCCATGCGGTCCAAACGGTTAATGTCAGAACAAGACCGATAGCGCTCCCCAGGAGCAGGGCGCCTGGAGCGCCGATGAGGGACGCTGCGAACCCTACCTCCATGGCTCCGACAGAATTGGCCCCTTGGGAAAACATGTTAAAGACAGAAAATGCCCTGCCGCGTAGGTGCTCTGGCGTGAGAAGGTGAAATGCAGTCTGGCGCATCACGGCCTGCAGCGAATTGGTCAATCCTAAAGCGCCCACCAGCAAAAGAGCCACCCAGAAAGTGTGCGAAAGCGCGAAGAGGAGCAGAGCGAGAGTGCCGAGAACGCCGCCGACCGCTGGAGCAGAGGCCAGTAGACCGAAAGCGGCGGGTCCCACATGAAAAATCTCCTTGGCAAAGACGGGCAAAAGGGGGCGGTAGTAGCTCACACCGATGATGGTGAAGTCCATGAGAACGAGGCAAAAAACAACCCGCTGGAACCACAGGAACTGGAGACCGGCAAGAACGTTCTTTACAGACAGAGAAGTCTTTGCGCGTTGTGATTCGGCCGGACTCCTCATTAGCAGGACCCCTATTGCTGCCGGCAGGTATGATAGCGCGTTCAGTAAGTAGGCGTTCCCTGCATTCATCCAAGCGAGAGCAAGCCCTGCCAGCATTGGACCGATGAAATGAGAACTTTGCGAGACGCTGGAATTTAGCGACACCGCGTTGGTGAGGTGAGAACGGGGCACCAGCCCGGAGATCATGGCCATACGAGCCGGGTTGAGGATGATATTCAGTCCCGATGTGAGAGCGGTGCTGACCAAAATGTGCCAGACATCAATAGTGCCCCCGATCGTCAATATTCCTAGGGAAACAGCGACGAGAAAGTTGCCGCTTATCGTTAGAAGAAGCAGTTTTCGGCGATCCATTAAGTCTGCAAGGGTACCGCCGAAGAGTCCAACAACGAATAAAGGAATCGCCTGTGCGAGGCCAGTTAGGCCGAGTTGGAACGCGGATCCTGACAATTCGTAGACCTGGTAAAAGTTCTGCGTCAGGCGCATTTGCTGTGCGGTAGTGACAAAAAGAGAGGCGACGAAAAACAGGCTGAAGTCGCGATAGCGAAGCGAGGCCCACGGCAGCAAAGATGCTGACTGGTTTGGGTCGGGACTTTCTAGGTCTGCCTCGGCCATTTCGTGTTCGAGATGTGGGTTCAGGAATGGTTGTGAAACAATGATGTGAGGAGTTCACTCAGGGGCAAACCAGGACAGGATATTGCCAAGCGCCCTATTGGATGGCATCTAGTTTAGCCGTGAAAACTCTTCAAAACCTCCTCGAAAAGGATCTTCAGAGGTATCTTTTTCGCCTGGGCGATTCGCCTCAAGTTTTCATATTCGGGCGTTGCTCTTTTGGTTCCATCTGGCTCTTCGATAATTTTGACTTTCACTGTGCCGAATTTGGTTTTGACACGCCCAGCGGTGCGCTTGAGAGTCATGCGCTTGACCGGATAGTAGCGGATACCGATAGTTGATGTTTCCCGAAAGATGATTTTCGCAAGCCTGTCCTTCAGCGCCGGCCCGGTGATGATTCGGAGAAGAGTGCTGGGTCGGTTTTTCTTCATCTGGATGGGTGATAAGAAGACGTCGCGCGCGCCTGCGGCGAAGAGGCGATCGAGAACGTAGTCGTAAAATTCCGGGTTCATATCGTCGATGTTGGTCTCGATGACCAGCATCTCGTCCTGCTCCCAGCTTGCGTCCTCTTGCCCGAGCACAAGCCTTAGGACGTTGGGACGGTCGGGAAATTCTTTTTCGCCTGCGCCATAGCCAATTTTCTCCAGCGTCATCTGCGGTGCCCCACCGAAATGCGACCCTAAGACCGTGATGATAGCAGCCCCTGTCGGAGTTACCGTTTCTCCCTCCAAGTCAAGCCATCGGACCGGAAGACCCTTGAGGAGTTCCAGCGTTGCGGGGCCGGGGAGAGGCAGCGGGCCGTGCCTGGAAGGCGTCACGCCTCGCCCCAAAGGAATACGCGAGAAGTGAAAGGAGTCGATCTTCATGTGGCGCACTGCTATGGCGGCGGACATGATATCCACGACGGAGTCGGTGGCGCCCACTTCATGAAAGTGGACCTTGTCCGGAGCCACTCCATGAATTTTCCCTTCGGCTTCAGCCAATCGAGCAAAGATTTTGAGTCCGGAGGCTCTTATCTCAGGCTCCAGAGCGCTCTGCTGGATCAAGCGCCGGATCTGTCCCCAGGTCCGCTCAGGCTCCTTGTCTTTCGTGAGCACGCGAAAGCGAGTTGCACGGATCGCACGGACTTTCTTTGTACCGACCTCAAGTTGATATTTAAGCGAAGGAATCTTTTTTAGCTCCGACTTGAGTGTCGGAAGAGGGAGCCCCAGATCCAGGAGAGCCGCGACGAACATGTCGCCACTCGCTCCGCCTATCAAGTCGCCATATACGATTGTCATCGTAATTCTGAATTTTGAAGGCTGAATTTTGAATTTACCATTCAAAATTCAAAACTCATAATTTGAGGAACTACCACGGCGTATGCACCTCCTTGCTGCTCATCTCGACAAAGATTTTCTCCGGTTTGAGGGGTTTGCCCGCCAGCCTGTCGGCGAGCCATTCGACAACCAACGGACGCGCGCGCGGGTTGCGGATCGAGTGTCTCTCGCCTTCATAGACCACCAAAACTTTTGGGCCCCGGATTTCACCCATGAACTCGTAGACAAATCTCAGGTCGCAGTGTTCGTCGTTCTCTCCCGCAATCACGAGGTAAGGACAGGTAATTTTGGTGGCAACGCCCTGGAGAGTGAGCGTCTTGGCGAATTCGTCGAAGGCGGGCTCGTCGTCATATCCCGACATGTACATGTAGTTAAGCTTGAAAGTCGGCGATGACATGTTGAAGATCGCGTATTGGCCGGGCTCGACGCAAACGCCGCTCACGGCGCAGGCTCTGAAGCGGGGCTCTTCTGCAACCACGTGCGGCGCCCAATAGGAGCCCATGCTTGATCCCATGACGCCGAGGTGGTTGGCGTCGATCTCGGGCCGTCTGACCAGGTAATCGCAGGCCAGCTTTCCCGCGTCTGCATAATTAGTCGCCGTGCATTTAATGCCTCTGTCCCGCGTTTCCCCTTGACCCGGCCCGTCGACCGCCAGGACCGCAATGCCCCGCTCCAAAAACGGATCATTATGCATGGGATTGTCTTCTTTGACACCGTCCATCCCCGGAATGTAGAGGACACAAGGAACTTTCTCTCCGGCTTTCATGTTCGTAGGCAGATGCAGCAGGGCCGCAATCGATTT
>VBLN01000276.1 GCA_005878685.1 Deltaproteobacteria bacterium
ACGAGAAGATCCGGCACAGGCCCTGAGCGAAGGATTCAGTAATCCCTGGGGCTTGGGGTGGCGGCCCTCAAGCCACTGGCCCATCGGCCGCAGCCGAAGGCGCGCTCCCCTGAAGGTGCTGGGGAAGACTCATCGAACCAAGTCCTCGAAGCTTCGTTGCGGAGGCCGTGAGCAAAAAGGGTTGACAACTGCGAGCCCAGCGATATACACGGCAAGTATCTATCTTGGGAGGTGATCTAATGGCATCGAGATGGGAAGAGATTAAAGTGGATAACAACCCTATGAGACTTTATATCAGTCATCCCGACGGCGCTGGACCTTTTCCTGCAGTAGTCGTGATCCAGCACCAGGGCGGCGTTGACAAATTCATGGAGGAGATGACCGAGAGAATTGCTGCCGCAGGCTTCTTTGGCGTCTGCCCGGACCTCTATCATCGCGACGCGCCGGATTGTCAAGATGACGGACCCACGCGGCGCTCCAGACTCCGTGATGCAACCGTCATCAAGGACGTGAATGCCACGGTTGACTTTCTGAAAACTCATAAATTGGTCGACGGACATAGACTGGGAATCACCGGCTTTTGCATGGGAGGTCGGGTGGCCTACCTGATGGCCGCGGCCAATCCGAGCTTCAGCGCCTCAGTCGCCTATTACGGCGGAAACATTGCCAAGGCATGGGGAGAAGGCCCTTCGCCTTTTGAACGGACGGCTGAGATCCGCTGCCCGATCATGGGCCACTATGGTGAAGAGGACAAAAACCCCTCGCCGGAAGACATGCGCAGGCAGGACGCCGAGCTGACCAAGTTCGGCAACCCGCACGAGTTCTATTCCTATCCCGGCGCCGGCCATGGCTTCATGGATCGTCATAGCAAAAACTACAACGCGCAGGCCGATCACGCTTCCTGGCCCCGGACGGTAGATTTCTTTAGACGCTACCTGATCGAGGTCGCGCCGAAGAAGGCGGCGGCGCGATAAAATTTGAGGAGCATGGCCACGACGCAAAAACCTCGCATCACTCTCGGGACTCCGGCGGAGCCGCGCAATCGCGCCTTGATCGACGGGCTGGTGCAACTCGACGGCTACGAGCTCGAACACATCGGCAAGTACTCACCCGGCGAGTTCCATTACCGCTTCGTCCAAGGAGAGTACGACGTTTGCGAAATGTCGGCAGCCACTTTTCTTCGAACCAAGGAGAAGGGCCGCCGCTTCGTCGCCATACCGGTCTTTTTCCAGCGCGGCCCGCGCCAGCGCAATATTTTTTACTGTGAAGGGAAGCTCAAGCATCCGAGCGAGCTCAAGGGCAAACAGATCGGCTGCTTCCGCTACGGCGCGACCGCCGTGAGCTGGGCGCGCGGATTTCTCCTGGACGAGTGCGGCATCAAAACGACGGATGTGGGCTGGTTCGTCTCCGGGCGCGAAGTCTTTATCCCCAACGAGCTGCCGGTCAAAGTCGAAAGAATCGACCCCCCGCCCCCGTTCGGACAGGAGAAAGATCAACTGGCGGAGCTGGTGAGCCAAGGCGCTCTCGGGGCCGCGCTGGTTCCCGGGGATAGCGGCTTTCGCGGCATCTTCGGCGGCGGATCGGTTCCCGCACAGATGGGAAAATTTCCCGGCGTCAGGCCGCTGTTCGAGGACACGGAGGAGATCGTTCGCTGGGTGAAGCGGAGCGGGATCTACCCGATCATCCATCTGATGACGATGAAAGAGGAGACCGCCGAGAGATACCCGGACCTGCCGGCGAAGCTGATCGAGGCCTTCCGCGAGTCGGCCAGGCGGGCCACGAAGTATATGACCGCGGACGAAGTCGCGGGCTATAAAAAGGAACGCGACGTTCTGGGAGAAGATCCTTACGCCTACACCCTCGGCGAAACGGAAAAGAGAAGCATGCGCTCCTTGAACCGCTACCAGATCGAGCAGGGGCTGATGAAGAAGGAGCTGCCGCTCGAGAGCCTCTTCGTGCGCGAGGCCTTCAACTGATCGCGAACAAGGGAATGACTTCGATGAATGAGAAATACGGCAATTTGATTCCGACCGGCCAGCTGCTGGACGGCAAGCCGCGCACGATTCTGTTCGATGCGATCAAGTGCATCGGCTGCCGGCAATGCGTCCACGCCTGCAAAGACTGGAACGATCACCCGCGCACGACGGTCTTCGAGATTTCATCCAGCAACTGGATCACCATGGAACCGCCGGTGCTCGAGGGACTCTCGCCGCTCTGGGCGCGCAACAGCTGCATGCACTGCGAGTATCCGATGTGCGCGGCGGTTTGCCCCGTGGAAGCGATCACCAAGTACGAAGAGGGCCCAGTCGTCATCGATCCCAACGTCTGCATCGGCTGCGAGTACTGCATCTACGCCTGCCCCTGGGGCGTGATCTCGAAAGACGATCTCACGCACAAGGCGAGCAAGTGCACCATGTGCAGCGACCGGATGAGCGAGGATAAGAGTCCCTTCTGCGTCCAGGCGTGCCCGGTCGGCGCGCTCGACTTCGGCCTTCAAGAGGAGGTTTCAGCCAAGGCGAGAACGCGCGCTCAAGAAGTGGGCGGCTACGTCTACGGCGAGAAGGAGGCCGGAGGAACCCAGGTTCTCTACGTGCTCAAAGAAAAAAAGGAAAGCTACGGCATCCGCTCCGTCGGGCCGCAGAAGTATCCCAAGCACAAGATCTCGCTCCCTTTGATGCTCAAGGACCTTTTCACGCTTCGCTGCGGGCTCCAAGGCAAGGTGCGCGCCCTCTATCTCGCTATCATCCACCCCAGGCGCCTGCTCTACCGCTACTGGCCGTGGCGGCAGGTGGTTTAGAAAAGCTTCTCGTGGCGAACTCCTCTGACATCTTTCCGCGCCAACGCAAAACGACTCTTCCCGGCGGCTACATGGGCCGGATACTGCGCGTCGATTTGAATTCGGGATCGATGAAGGATGAGAACCTTCCCGAAGAGCCGATGCTGAGGAAGTTCATCGGCGGTCAGGCTTTGGCCACTTACATCTTGCTCAGAGAACTTCCGCTCGACGCCAAGCCTTACGGTCCGGAGAACAAAGTCGTCATGATGACCGGGCCGATCACAGGCACCGGCTTCACACCCGGCGGCACCAAAGTTACAGCCGTCTATCTGAGTCCGCTGACGAACCACACGCTGGGGCGCGGCGCGGCGAGCGGCTTCTGGGCAGTCTATCTCAAGGCTGCCGGTTACGACGGGATCATCGTCGAGGGAGCCGCGCCTAAACCCACCTATTTATACATCAACGAGGGAAGGGCTGAGCTTCGCGATGCGAGTAGCGCGTGGGGCAAAGGAGCCACGGAGACGGAAGATCGACTAAGAGCGGAGGTCGGCATCAAAGACGCCAAGGTGATGTGCATCGGGCCGGCGGGAGAGAATCTGGTTCACGCGGCAATGCTCTGCAACGACTATAATCACAACGCGGCGCACAGCGGCGGAGCGGTCTTCGGCTCGAAGAAATTGAAAGCTATCGTGGTTCATGGGACGGCTCGGCCGCCGCTCTATGACAGAGCACGGCTCATCGAAGCAGGGTTAAGATGGAGAAAGACGCTGATGGTGCGGCATGAAGCGGAGAAAAGAACCGCGGGTCATGCGGTGGATCTCGGCGCGGCGCCCAACTTCAATTTCCGCAGCACCGTGATCGAGGAGAGTCACATCGAAGGCTTTGACAAGAACCGCGTCACCTTGAGACCCTGCTTCCAGTGCCAGCGGCTCTGCCCCTGGGACGTCGAGCTAAAATCGGGAAACCACAGCGGCACTGTCGGCCACTTCAATGCCGGGAGCGAGTGGCTCGACACCTTTTACAATCTCGGCGTCCGAGGAAACGACGCCCTGTACCTCGCCCAGAGGATTAATGATCTTGGGATCGAGTGCAGTCATTTTTCCTGTGGGGTCGGCGTCGCCTTCGAGGCCTGGGAAAAGGGGCTGCTCAACGCCGAAAAGACCGGCGGTCTCAAGTTCGAGTGGGGTAACGTCGAGGTCATCGACCGGTTGCTCGATATGGCGGCGCGGCGCGAAGGCTACTGGGGAAATCTGCTGGCCGAAGGGCCGGTCGAGGTGGCCGAGGCGATCGGGGGGGATGCGCCGAAGTGGGTGGTCCACACGAAAAAGGGGACTCCGGCGCTGCATGACTGGCGGCCTCACTTCGGGCAAATGATACGGGAGATCGTAGCGAGCGGCGGGATGAAACCGCAAGGGGGCGGATCGGTCAATCCGCCTCCAGACCTCAAATACCGCGAGAAATGGGGGCCATTGGATCGGAATGATCCGGCGGGCTGGTCGTGGTCGAATGCGTTATCGGAGCAATATCGCCAGTTCTGCGGCCTCATCGGGGGCTGCTGGTTCGCGCAGATGCACATGAAGCCGGACGGCCTGAACAGCATGATCGATTCGTTCAACGCCACCACCGGATGGAACTTCGATATCGATCAGGCGCTCGAGGCCGGTCATCGGAGCGCTATGTTGCAGAGCATCTTCGGCACGCAGCGCGGCTGGATCGCGGAGCATGATTGGAAAGATGTGGGAGCAAGATTTTTAGAACCGGTTCCTGACGGAAAGCACAAGGGCTTCACCATCGCCAAATGGCTGCCAGAGTTGGTCTACGAGTATCACCGGTTGATGGGCAGGCATGAGAAGACCGGCCGCCCGTTCATGGACACGCTCAAGAAGCTCGGCCTCGAGGAATTCCAAGAGTGGGCACAACTCGATTGATCGCTCTCTTAGCCTTTCTTGCCTTCGCGGCTCTTGCCGCATCTCAAGCTCGGGCTGAACAGATTAGAACCGCTATTCCTCAAGCGACTTTAAACTATCTCTCCGTCTATGTCGCGGAGGGAAGAGGATTCTTCAAGGAAGAAGGTCTTGAAAATGAAACTATCGTCATCGGCGGCCCTCTGGCGATCGCGGCGCTTCTGAGCGGCGACGTCGATTACAGCGGCGCGGGGGGAAGCGGCATGCGCGCCGCCATCAAGGGAGCGCCGCTCAAAGCGATCATGTTCCAGACCGAAAAGATGACCTGGTACCTGGTCGCGCATCCGAGCATCGCTAAAGTTTCAGACCTCAAAGGAAAGAAAATCGCCGTCAGCACCATCGGCGACAGCCAGGATCGCTTCACCACCCAGTTCATCGAGCGCGGCGGTCTATCCGCCAAAGACGTCATCCGCATCACGATGGGGCCCAACGCCGCCGCGCGGAACCTGGCGATCAAGAGCGGCGCGGTCCAGGCGGCGGTGGTGGATCCGGGGGGAGCCGTCGTGGCGGAGCGGGAAGGGTTGCGCGTCTTGGCCGATTTGCCACGACAGACAAGAAGATCGCGGAAAACCCCGCGCAGGTCAAAAGGTGGTTGAGAGCGATGGTCCGAGCGCTCATGTTTTTGCGCGAGAGGCCCGAAGAGGCTGTGGATAGCGGCATGAAAAAACTCCAGCTCGGAAATATCAGCCGACCCATGGTGCTGGACGGCATCAAACGCTACGCTCGAGCCTTGCCGGACGGCGTCCCTGGGCTGCCCTCGCCCGAGGGCATCAAAAACGCCCTCGAATACGAAGTGCGGATTCCCATGCAAATCGATGCGCCGTTTTCCGCTGAGAGGGTCATGGACTTGAGATGGATCGCCGAGGTCAAGAAGGAAACGGAACTCAAGCCCGCCGGCAAATGAAGAAGGAGAAGACCATGAGCGACGAAAGCGCGCTGCGCGAGAAGCTGGCCACCTGCACGCGGATCTTTGCCATGCAGGGGCTGATCGGACTGTTCGGCCACGTGAGCGCCTTTGATCCGCAGAGCCGGCGTGTTCTGATGACTCCCGGAATGGGCCGGGACAAGGCGACTCTTCAAGGTTCGGATATGCTCATCATGGACCTGTCGGGGGAAATCCTCGAGGGCCAAGTGCGACCGCCGATCGAGTAGCCGATCCATACGGCTTTGCACAGCGTCCGGGCCGATGCGCTGGCCGTGGCTCACCTGCATTCTCCTTATGCGACGCTTTACGCGATCGCCAAGAGGGAATTTGCGCCGGTGACGGTCCAAGGCTCCTTCTTCGTCGATGGCGTTCCTTTGTACAGGGATGCCAGGTTGATCCTTACGACCGACCGGGGACAGCGGCTCGCTGAGATCATTGGAACCAGGCACGCCGGCTTTCTTCGTGGCCACGGCATCGTCGTGGTCGGAAAAGAGCTCGAAGAGGTTCTGTATGGAGCTCTGGTGCTCGAGGACGAGGCGAGGAAGGCGGTGCAGGCATCCAGTCTGGGCGAAGTCGGCACCATTAGCCGAGAGGAATGCCGGGCGTTTTCCGGCGAGTCGGATTGGGTACAGCGGGCACGCCGGGCTTGGACCTACTACACGGCGCTGGAAGCGAGATGGGACCGGCAGCCAGCAACGGGCATGGTACCCTTCGCCTAGCTCTTTCAGATTTTCGATCAGGTAAACCCATGAAC
>VBLN01000277.1 GCA_005878685.1 Deltaproteobacteria bacterium
TTCCCGTCCCCATTGACGACGGAGCTTGCGACCACCTGCCAGGTCTGCGCCTGCCCTCTGTCCCTCTCTTGTCCACAGCAGGGCGCCTCGTAGACCTGTCCAGCTTGCCCGGGCGGACCGTAGTCTATTGCTATCCGCGCACCGGTCGTCCGGATCAGGAACCTCCGCAGGGCTGGAACGAAATCCCGGGTGCTAGAGGTTGCACCCCACAGTCATGTGCATTCCGCGACCATCACCGGGAGCTACAAGCATTGGGCGCGCGGCTCTTCGGCCTCAGCACGCAGGAGACGGACTATCAACGCGAGGCGGCCGAGCGGCTTCATCTCCCCTTCGAGCTGTTGAGCGACGCCCGGCTAGCCTTTGCCCGTGCTTTGCGGCTGCCGACGTTTGAAGTAGAGTCTGTCACCCTGATCAAGCGACTCACGCTGATTATTCGTGACGGATATATTGAGAAGGTTTTCTATCCGGTCTTTCCGCCGGACGCGCACCCGGAGGAAGTGATCGGGTGGCTTTCGGGGGCCAAGTAGCAGTTCTAAAGCCGCCTATATCTTTCTCTTCGTGCGAGGAGTCGCCGATGAAGCTTTCGAATATGCTGGCTCTGTTTGCCTTGATGGTTGGCATCGGTGACCTGACCGTTGCGTATCCCCAGGCTCTCACGCCGCACCAGCAGCTCGCGCGCGACATCTATAAGGAGCTGATCGAGATCAACACCACCGACTCTTCGGGGAGTACGACCGTCGCTGCGGAGGCGATGGCAAAGCGATTAAAGGAGGGAGGTTTCTCAGCTGCGGATCTTCATCTGTTGGGACCACAACCGCGAAAAGGAAACCTGGTAGCTCGCCTGCGCGGCACAGGCGCGCGCAAGCCCCTCCTCTTGCTTGCCCATCTCGATGTGGTCGAAGCCAAGCGCGAAGATTGGTCGGTCGATCCGTTCAAGCTTCTCGAACAGGACGGTTACTTCTACGGCCGCGGCACTTCGGACGACAAGGCGATGGCCGCAATCTTCGTCGCTAATCTCATCCGCTATAAGCAAGAAGGTTTCGTTCCTGATCGGGACATTATCGTGGCGCTGACCGCGGACGAAGAGCTGCTGGATGTTCCCACCAATGGCACTGACTGGCTGCTCAAGAACCATCGACACTTGATCGACGCAGAGCTAGCGCTCAATGAAGGGGGAGGGGTCGCGCTCAAGAACGGCAAACCATTCTTGAACCGACTCCAGGCGAGCGAAAAGGTTTCGGTCATGTATGGCCTCGAAGTCAAAAATGCGGGCGGTCACAGCGCGGTGCCGAGCAAGGACAATGCAATCTACCAGCTCGCTGAAGGTCTGGCGCGGCTGGCTAAGTATGATTTTCCCATTAGGCTTAACGAGACAACGCGTGGCTATTTTGAGCGCATGGCCAGCCTTGAAAGCGGCCAGGACGCAGAAGATATGAGGGCGATCCTAGGCGATCCGCCCGACAGTGCCGGGGCAGCGCGGCTCTCAACCAGGCCGTCCCATAACGCTCAGCTTAGGACCACCTGTGTCGCGACTCGGCTGGACGCGGGTCATGCGGATAACGCGCTACCGCAAAGCGCTCACGCAGTCGTTAATTGTAGGGTGCTGCCAGGTGAATCGGTGCCGGATGTCCAGCGGACACTGGTAAAGATGTTGGGCAACGAGAAGATTGCGGTAACACAAATTGGGAGCTATACCCCAAGCCCGCCGTCGCCGCTCAAGTCGGAGATCGTCCGAGCCATCGAGAAGCTCACCGCACAGTTCTGGCCCGGCATCCCGGTCGTGCCGGTGATGTCTACGGGGGCGACCGACTCGCGCTTTCTACGGAATGCTGGTATCGCGACGTACGGGCATTCTGGCCTCGGCGTCGAGATGTTTGATAACCGCGCTCACGGGAGAGATGAGCGTCTTTTAGTGAAATCGTTTTTTGACGGTCAGCAGTACCTGTATCGCTTGGTGAAGGCGTTGTCGTCGGGAAAGTAGCATTGTTCCCGTCAGCGAGCTTCCAGCGACCTGACAGTCCTTGCCAGATCCTCCGGCAACGGCGCGCTCCATTTCCTTTTCTTTCCGTGATAGTCGAAGGCAAGCATGGCCGCGTGGAGGAATTGGCGCTTTAGTCCGTAGGCCTTTCGGAATTGTTTGTTGAAGGCGAAATCGCCGTGCTGATCGTCCATGACCACCGGATGGCCAATCCTGGCAAAGTGAAGCCGGATCTGATGCATGCGGCCGGTCTCGATTCTCACTCGCACTAGGGATGTGCCGGAGAATTCCTTCTCAACCTTATAATGGGTCAGGGCTGGCACCGGTTGACCGTCCCTTCCCGGGAGCGGGAAATCGATAGTCCCTTTGTTGGGGTAGAGATGTCCTGCAACTAGCGCGAGGTACTCCTTATCTACGCCACCCTCCTCAAAGAGCGTTCCCAGCTGCGCAGCTACTTCATCCTTCTTTGCGACCACGAGAAGACCGGACGTATCCTTGTCGACCCGGTGCACCAGCTTTGGAACGGTACCCTGCGGACGATAGGTCGCTTCCAACATCCCTAGTATGGAGTCGCGCTTCAGGATCTCCTTCCCCTCGTGGACGGCAATGCCCGCGGGCTTGTTGATGATTATCAGATCGTCGTCTTGGAAGAGAATCTCGAGGCTCTTGGCAGACAGTTTTTGCCTTTGGCCATCTGCGCGCTTTTCGAAGGGGATGTAGAGCTGGATGCGGTCTCCTGGCCGGGCCACCGCTTCTGGCCGGGGAGTTTTGCCGTTAAGTCTGACGCCATTTTTTCGGAACAGCTTTCTCACGTACCCGATGTGAAAGCGCTTCTTGAGGAAGTTTCCCAGTCCTTTGGGCTCTTCGGTTTGCGGGACGATGATCTCCCAGGGCATAACCGACTCATACAAGCCTGTTTCGGGCTTCGTCAAGAGGCGAATATATTTGCAATTTCCCTGGATTCAAGCTAGGTTAGGTCATTTGGCGCGGGGTCTTTGGTAACCAAGGATGCGGCGCCCCGGTGAGGTTCTCATTGAGCCGTAAAGAGTCGGTCGATGCGCTCCGAAAAAAAATCGATCAGCTTGATGGAAAGATTGTAGCGCTGCTGAATGAAAGAGCCTCTCTCGCGCAGAGAATCGGGCAGACCAAGAATCGCGTGAGAGAGAAAGTCTACGTTCCCAACCGCGAAAAAGAGATCTTCCAAAGGATTTCCAGCTTAAATCGAGGGCCGCTTCGGGCGGAGGCGGTCCGCGCTATCTATCGGGAGATTCTTTCGGCATCGCGCTCCCTTGAGGCACCGATAAAAGTCGCCTATTTCGGTCCGGAGGCGACTTTCACGCACATGGCGGCCCGTGAAAAGTTCGGCTCTTCCACGGTTTTTATCCCGCTGGCCAGTATCGCCGATATCTTTCAGGAGGTGAGTCAGGGCAGAGCCGACTACGGCGTGGTGCCGATCGAGAACTCGACCGAGGGGGGAGTGGCTCATACTTTGGACTTGTTGGTGGAATCGGATGTCAGGATCTGTGCCGAGGTCTCATTGGAGGTCCATCACTGTCTTTTATCGCGGTCGGGCCGTTTCGAGGATATGCG
>VBLN01000278.1 GCA_005878685.1 Deltaproteobacteria bacterium
GGCGGCGAGCAGGGAAAGCGGCGGGAAATGAGGACTCTGCGTCTGTTGAAGAAAGAACATCCATGAACGCCCGAGTTTCAAATCCTAGATCTCAAATCGGGTTTACGCTAATTGAACTGACGATCGCGATGACCCTCCTCGCCCTTATGACGGTCATCCTGTATGGGGCATTTCATCTGGGCCAGAGGGCGATGGAGAAGGGGCAAGTACGCAATGAGGAGAGTCAGAGGATGCGCTCTGTAGAGGAGGTCTTGGCAGGTTATATCCGTTCCGCCTATCCGTACCGCTCGGCGCTGAAGGATCCCGCGATCTTTTTCTCTGGTGAGGAGAATCGCTTGACCTTCGTCTCGGCGCAATCTTTTGGCGTGGGGGGGAGAGGGATGGCTGAGGTCAGCATCTCTTGGGATGGTGAAGGAGATGGAACGGGGCAACTAAAGCTGGAGGAGCAAATTCCCGTCCGTTTGGAAGAAGAGAGAGGCGGCGAAGGTTACAGGAACGGCGTCGTTCTGGGAGAGGCAGTGGCCGCCTTTCGCATGGATTACCTTGATCCCCAAAGCGAGGAAGAGCACTGGGTCAATCAATGGGACGGAAAAGAGAAAAAGAGCTTGCCGAGGGCGGTCCGGCTGAGCCAGCGTGGCAAGAGGGGAGAGGAGATCCGGTGGGTTTTTCCTGTGATGATGACTGTTTTCGGGCCATGACAAATAGTTCGAAATTCGAATTTCGAAATTCGAAATTGGCGGGCGAGCGCGGCTTAGCCTTGGTGATTGTGCTGTGGATCTTTATCTTTCTCTTTGTGGTAGCGTTTGATTTTTCCTCTTCAGCCCGTGAAGAAGGGATGGCTGCGCAGCGGTACGCAGAGGAGTCCGAAGGTTACTATCTGGCTCTAGCGGGCTTTGAGGATGCCCTCTACCGTCTCCTTTACACCCCGGCAGCGACGGGACAAACCGCCAAACTTGGCGGCTCTCCGACAGAACCCCAAGACCTTGTGGACGGGAATTGGCGCGAGGTAGATTTTGGGACCGGCTCTTATCGCGTGCGTGTTGTCGATGAATCCGGCAAGATCAACATTAACCGCGCTGATGAGGAGACTTTCAGGCGCGTCTTTGCCAATCTGGGCGTCGAGGAGCCCCAGAGATCCATCCTGGTCGATTCCATTTTGGACTGGCGCGATGAGGATGATCTTCACCGAGCCAATGGAGCGGAGAATGACTACTACCTTTCTCTTTCACCCTCCTACACCGCCAAGAACGGCCCTTTTGAGACGGTTGAGGAGCTCCTTTGGGTAAGGGGAATGACTCCGGATCTGTTTTATGGCTCACAGGAACGTGAAACCCAGAAGCTGAGTCTTCGAGAGATTTTCACTGTGGACAGCGCGACCGACCGGGTCAATCTGCGCACGGCCTCGGCCGAAGTCATTCAGGCGCTTGTGGGACTTTCCCCGGAGAGGAGCAAGGATTTTGTGAAACAGAGAAGCCAGATGTCTGAGAAGACACTGTCCGATCTTATGAAGCTATTGGGAATTACAGCGGGCGACTCGGCGCTGCGACAGTTTGTTTTTACCAACCCATCGGTGGTTGCGATTGAAGCTGCAGGACGTCATGCCGACTCGCTTACGCGGCGACAGGTTAAAGGAGTCGTACGGCTGGCAAGAGGCAATCTCGGCTTTGAGCTTATCCGCTGGATCGACCGCGACACGACAAGGACGGATCAATGACTTACCTTCAATGGATGCAGCAACTATCGCGCGCAGATTTTCTTAAGAGCGTGGGGCTCTATCTTACGCGGGACCGAGTTTTCTTTGTCCGGATGCGGAAAGATTTTTCGCGTCTTTCCGTGGTGGAAGAGGAGGCGAGAGAGCTAGCGCTTGAAAAGAGCAGCGACAATTTATCGAGCCTAACGGGCTGGATCTCCGAGGAGGTTAGGGAAGCACTTCTCAGCGGGGAAGTGACTCTCAATCGGCAGTCCTTGAATGAGGCGATCCGTTCTCTCTTGCCTCATTTTGATCGAGCCAAGGATCCGCTGTTTCTCTGCCTCTCGGAGGATTATGCGATCGCTTGCGAGGTTTCTTTACCCCAGGCGGCGGAAGAAAACTTACCGCAGGTTCTGGAGTACGAGATCGAGAGACTTCTCCCCTTTAGGCGGGGAGAGGTCTATTATGACTATCTTGCTCTGGGCAGGAAAGGAGACAGGCTACAAGTTATTGTCTTTGCGAGTCCGAAAAAAATTCTCGACGAGATTCTGGATGCCCTTGCCGCCTTCGGGGTAAAGCCCAGAGCGGTCGAGACGACCGCTACGTCTGTTTCTAATTATCTCCTCTTTTGTAAAGGAGGCATTGAGGGGCCGGCTGTGGTTTTAGGAGAGCAGGAGCGGTCCTGGGAGATGATTGGATTGAAAACCAATATAAAAGGGTGGCGAAGAGAGCCTTGCATGACCTTTGCCTATTCGCTGCCCCAGGCCGAATGGAGCGAAGGGCCAAGCCGCCAACTTTTTCACGACTTGTTGCAAGATTCACCTAAGCTCTTTGGCTGGGGATCTATCCAGGATTCTTCCATTTCGGTGGGGGAGAAGTCGTTCGAGCTAACCAACCTCCTTGCTCTTGGGAAGCAGAGGCTAGAGGGGGACAAGGGGCTGACCCATTCGTATGTTATTCCCGCGGTTGGAGCGGCACTGCGGGGACTCCGGGAGGCTACTTTTTCTGTCAATCTCATTTCGGCCACTACGGAGGGCGAAATGGGAGGAATCCTCACCGGGTTCGATACTCTTTTGGGTTTTCTGTTGCTGATTGTCTTGTTGGCGTGGGGAGCAAGCCATCCTTTAAAAGACGAGATCCGCATGCGCCAGCTACAAAGAGAGATTGAGAAGATCGGGCCCTCAGTGAAAGCATTGCGGCTTCAGCAAGACGAGTTGGGCAGACTGCGTAAGGAGATCTCGTTTCTCACGGGTATCAAGGATCAGCGCGGGGAGGTGCTTTCGATTATGGATGAGCTGTCTCGCACCGTGCCCAAAACTGTCTATCTGTCGAACCTACGCTATCGGGAAGGAACGGTAGAACTCCAAGGGAGCGCCGAGAATGCTTCTAACTTGGTGCCCCTTTTGGAGCGCTCCCCACTTCTTGAAAACGTGGTTTTCAATGCTCCTTCCAATCGAGGTCGAGATAACCGCGAGACTTTCTCCCTTAAGGCAGAAGTTGAGCGGCCCAAAGGAAAGGCAGGCAGGCCATGAAACGGATCTGGGAGCGACTCTCAAAGCGAGAAAAAGGTCTTGTGATTGGCTCCTGCGTGATTTTGCTCCTGGTCTTGGCTCGTTACTTCTTGATCGTTCCCTACCTGGGACACAGAGAATGGGTCAAAAACCAGCTTGAAATCCAGCCCCAACTTTTAGAAAAAAATCTCCGCTTTATCAATCAAAAGGCGGAGATTGAGGCAGGAGTGGAGAGGACGCGAGCCGAGCTTAAGGCATTGGAATCCTCATTGATCTCAGGCGATACCCCTTCGGTTAGCGCTTCGAGCCTGCAGGACATGGTACAAACTCTTGCCACCAAAGAAGGGACGCAAGTCATCACGACAAGAGTTCTCAATCCCGAGGTGATGGGATCGTTTACGAAGATTCCCATCCAATTGGAGGTAGGTGGTCAGATCGATCAGCTAGCGAACTTCATCAAAGGAATCGGGTCAGCGGAGAAGATCTTAATCGTCAACGAGCTCAACATCCGTTCTCTCTTCACCCCCGCCGCGGCGGTGCGGCCGCCGGGAGTCGGGCAGGTGCCAGTACAGACTTTACGCGCCAGCCTCATTGTTTCGGGCTTCGCCCGCAATCCAGCCGCCTCGCCTAAAAAGGCCGAGCCTATTCCACCCAACGCCGCAACGAAACAGGATAAGGCTCCGGCGAAGGGCGAGGCACGGCCATAGGCTCGAACTGACAAATGCTCGGTTGTTCCAAGACC
>VBLN01000268.1:0-316 GCA_005878685.1 Deltaproteobacteria bacterium
ATGCGGCGGCTATTGCCGGCCCATGGGCGAGATCGGCGAATGTCATAGATCGGTCGAGCCGCATCCCTGGGAGCGGCGGAGACTGGAGCAAGGTCAAGCCTCTGTTTCGCGATCGCATGGCCGAAGGCGCGCGCTTCTTCAAGAAGCATGGCTTCGCCCCCGTAAACCACGCCTACATCATACGCGGCGACATCTATCGGAAGTATCCCTGGGTCGCGTTCAATCTCTACGCTGCTTTTGTCAAGGCCAAGGCGTTAGCGAAGGAAAAGCTGCTTGAGCGCATACCATTGGCGCTCTTCTTTGGCAGGGAGTATCT
>VBLN01000268.1:359-4279 GCA_005878685.1 Deltaproteobacteria bacterium
GAGACTCTGATTGATTACTCACACGAGCAGGGGCTGACGGCTAAGAAGATGAAAATCGAGGAGCTGTTTGCCCAGAGCACGCTGGATCTCTGAAAAGAGGGGATCTGCAGCGATGGCCGTGATTCACTAGCCGGCGTTTTTCAAAAGCCTGTAGTTTTTATGGGAAAAAGATTTGGCTTCTCGATAGCCCTGCTTCTTTTGCTCTATCCCTGTGCCGAGGCGACGGATAGGATCAGGATCGCCGTCTCCAACCCGAACATGCCTAATCTGACTTCAGCGGTGGCGCAGAAGAAGGGCTTTTTCAGAGCCGAAGGAATCGATGCTGAGATTATCCGGATGAATCCCAATGTTGCGATCACAGCCCTCGCGAGCGGCGACGTCGATTACTGCCAGCTCTTCGGCGCCGTCGTCGCCGGCGCAATCGCCGGCCTGCCGGTGAGGGTCGTCGCCGGATTTCTCGATAACTGGCCCATGACCCTCATCGCGCAGCCTGAATACAAGTCGGTGAAGGATCTCAAAGGAAGAGCCTTGGGTGTCAGCAGTTACGGAGCCACTCCGGACGTTGGGGCGCGCTTGATGTTCCAGCATTTTGGGATCGAGCCGGACAAAGAGCTCAAAGTACTTGCCTTGGGCTCGGATGCAGCTAGAATTACGGCGCTGAAACAGCGGGTCGTGGATGCCATCGTCATTTCGCCTCCGGCGGACGCGCAAATGGAGAAGCTGGGCTTTAAGATCCTCGCCCGGGCTTACGAGCTTTTTAATTTTCCCTATCTCGGGCTCGGCACCCATGCAAGAAGGATCAAGGAGAAGCCGGATGAAATAAGAAGGGTAATCAAGGCGACTGTCCGCGCCAACCGCTTTATCCGAGAGAATCGAGACGAAGCGGTTCGCATACTGGCAGAATGGGGAAAGGCAGAGCTGGAGCACGCTTACGCCTCGTACGATGCGCTGCGGGTTCTCTTCAACGCCGATGGAGCCGTTCCTGAGGACGGGCTCAGGCTCGTCATCGACCAGGCCAGGCGCAATGCCAAGATTAATCGAGAGGTGGCGCCCGGTGATGTAGCCGATCTCGCTCTTTTGCGCGAAGCGCAAATCGAGCTTGGCATAAAAGAGCGGTGAATCGAGCAGCAACACGGAGGGAAGCGATGAAGAGAATAAACTTTGCGGTTTTATTTTTTCTTTTGCTGAGCGCCACCAATCAGGCGCAAGAGAATTTTTATCAGGGAAAGACGATAAGGATCGTGATCGGCTCGTCTCCGGGAGGAGGTTATGACCTGTGGGCGCGCTTCCTCGCGCAATATTTCGGTCGCCACATTGCGGGAAGGCCCGATGTCATCGTGCAGAATATGCCCGGCGCGGGCTCCGTGGTGGCCGCCAACTATGTCTACAATGTGGCTAAGCCCGACGGCTTGACCCTTGGGGCGATCGTTCCGGCGATTTATTTCGATCAGTTGGTAGGGAGGAAGGAGGTCCAATTTGACTTTGCGAAATTCAACTGGATCGGCTCGCCTGAACAAAACGATATTCTCCATTTCATCCGGGCCGACACGCCGTACCGCACAGTGGAAGATCTGCGCAATGCGAAGGAACCGCCCCGATGCGGCAGCTCCGGGACCGGAACAACCGGCCATTACTTTCCGCGGCTGCTGGAGGAGGTCTTCGGTATTAAAACGAGGATCGTCGGAGGTTATCAGGGTGGCGCGGAGATCGATCTGGCAATTGAACGGGGGGAAGTTCACTGCTGGTCTCCCGTGGTCGCGACGTTCTTGGGTCGCGAGCCTTACATCGGTTGGTATAAGCGAGGCTTTGTCCGCGTGGTGATGCAGACCGGGAAAAAGCGCGAGCCGCGGCTCGGGGACGCGCCGACGATCTGGGAGCTTATGGATAGGTATAAGACGCCTGAAGTGACCCGGCGGCTGGTTCAGGTGGTTATCGGCGGCGTCACGCTCGGCCGTCCGATCCTGACCTCACCGGGTGTGCCAGCGGAGCGCGTGAAAATTTTGCGCGACGCCTACACCAGAACGCTTAAGAATCCCGATCTTTTGGCCGAAGCTAAAAAGCGCGGCTGGGAAGTTGATCCGCTTACGGGCGAAGGGCTGGAGGCGCTCGCAAAAGAGGTGATCGTGCAGCCGCCGCAGGTGATCGAACGAATGAAGTGGGTATTGGGACGTGAGTGATCCAGTCTTTGTGGAAGGTGGACGGGGTTTAAGCGAAAATTGAGGGAGATAGTCGTGAAGTTCATAAGATTGTACAGCGGCGACGATGGGCAGTCTCACTTTGAGGAGTTGGAGCGGAGCGAAGGTTCGGCCCTATTCTCGAAGTTAGAGTCGGCTACTGCGGTTGTTTTCAAAAATGACCCAGCCCCCCATCTCGTCGAGTGGCACCCCGCGCCGCGGCGTCAATACATGATTACTCTGTCCGGCTCCGTGGATATCCGCATCGCAGACGGGACCGTGAAGACTTTTGGGCCCGGCGATGTTCTTCTGGCCGAAGACCTCACCGGCCAGGGACACACCGCCGTGGCGAAAAATTGGGTGCGGGCGTTTGTTCATCTCGACTAGGGTCGTGGATCTCATGGCAGATGACTTCTTTCTGACTGACGATCGATGAATGAGCGCGACATTGAGGTAGAGCGAGAGTTCTCCGTAACTTGAGAGGAGGATGGAATGACGACGGCCAAGAGGCTAGAGGCTTTTGAGAAGTTCATTCAGGCGGTGCGCGCCGCCTGGGCGGAGTTGCCTGACACAGAGTCGCGCATGAAAAGAACGGCGCAATTGTTGGAAGGGCTGGTGAAAGATCCGACCTTGAGAGAGTATTCAAAGAGCTGGCCTTCGACCGAGGGGCACAAGAATCTGCTTTTCTACGAAGATCCAGATTACCACTTCGTGATCAACGGCGTCGTTCGCACCCCTGGGCGGAAAGGGGGAATTCACGACCACGCTCACGCCTGGACCGCCTATGGTGTTCTCGACGGCGTGGAAAGGCTGGAGCGCTACCGCCGCCTCGATGCTGGCCAAAAGGAAGGATATGCTGAGATAGAGCTTGAGAGCGTATCCGACGGAATTCCCGGCAAGGTGGACCTCGTGCCGCCCTATGCCATCCATTCTGAAAAGGGAGGAGCTGAAAGATCCGTTGCGGTGATCGTACGGTCCGAACGGCTAGTGGGCAGGACTCTTCAGGGTCGTTATGATCCCGAAAAGCGCCAATTCACTCAAGGCCAAGGGCCGACTCAGGTTCCGTTTGAGATCAGTTCGCCCTGATATTTGAATGTTCCCGTAGGTCTGCCGGTGGATGAGTCTAGGGTGAGAGTCGGTCAGGAGCGTGGTCTCAGATCTTTCCTATTCGGAAAGTCGGGCAAAAGCTCTTTAACCTTAGGCTCGCTTCCCTCCAGCATTTCTCTTTTCATCTGCTCTCTTATGTAATCAAGCCGCTTTTGGAACCAAGAATAGCCGAGGGGTTTGTAAACTCTTTGTACAAGTTCATCCCCTAGGTATTTTGCTCCGTTTACCCTGCTTTGCTCAAAAATGAGTCGCCAATCCATAGCGATATCCTCCTTTTCGCTTTTGTAGATCATGGGGACTGATCGGCAAGAGCAGGGACGACATAGCAAAGGCTAACAGGCCTGTCAACACCTCTGCATACAACAGCAACGGCCTCTGGAATTGGGGAGGAAAGCAGAGTGCGTTCGGATCGCTCCGACCTATGCGGATGGGCGCGAGGCCCGAACGGATTACTTCAACTCGATTACAGGATTTTTAGGACGCTTTCCCTCCAGCACGCGAACGACTTCTTCGGCAGCGCCCCGCTCGCCTCTTTTCGAGGCTTCCTTTGTGATCGCGCCAATATGCGGCGTGAAGATGACGTTGTCGAGCTGAAACAACGGGTGGTCTTTGCGTGGCGGCTCCTCTTCCATAACATCT
>VBLN01000283.1 GCA_005878685.1 Deltaproteobacteria bacterium
TTTCATCCAGGAAGGCAGCGTCAGGGTGTTTTACTGGCTCGACGGCCAATTCGGCTACGCCCTGTCTGGCGAGATGGAAAAGGCGGAACTGTCGCGGGTTGCCAATGCCATTTACTATCAGCTCAATCCCTAATTCTGGTCAATCTCCAACGAAAGGGGGTGAATCCTCATGAAGACAATCGCGATCGCAATAGTCGCGCTTTTCCTCCTGGCAAGTCCCGCCATGGCCAACCAGTGCCCGACGCTGATCAAACAGCTAAATGAGGCCGTGGAAAAGACGAAGGACGAAGCGAAGGCCAAAGAGGCAAAAACTCTTATCGCCCAGGCGCAGAAGCTCCATGACGACGGGAAGCATGCGGACTCCGTGATGAAGTGCGACGAGGCTGCGAAGGTTCTCGGCATCAAGTTAAAAAAGACGTCCTAGCCGGGAAGCCACGGGTGGCTGAGGAGATATCCCGGCCACCCGTTTTGGATTCTACTTCAATCAAAGGGTGAAATAAATTCTTCTGCCATCGATTAGAAAACCCATTATGACTCGCGTTCTCTCGGCTCTCAATTTCCTTCTGACTTTTTCCTTACCAGGGTTTCCCTTACCTGCTCAAGCTCAGCAACAGCCCCAGAAAATCATCATCGCCGGCGCGCAGTCACTTACTCCCTTGGCGGAGAAGTTTTCGGCCCAGTTTCACAAAGAGCATCCAGGAACCGAGATCGAAATCAGGCGCGGGAATTCCAACTATGCGGTCAACGCGGCGCGAAACGGTGAAATTGACATCGGTCTTGTGACGCGCAAGCTGAGCCCCGCCGAAACGGCTGAACTCCATGCCGAACCCTTGGGTCACGACGCGATCATCTTCCTCAGCTATCCGTGGAACACGGTCGCCGAGCTCACCCTGGAACAGCTCCGAAGAATCTATTTGGGCAAGATCACTAACTGGCGGGAAGTCGGCGGTGAGGACAAAGGAATTGTGCCCCTGACGCGTGAACGAAGTTCGGCCCTTCACGGAACCTTTATCGACACTCTTTTTGGCAAAGACTTTCACGGTCAAGAAAGCGCCTTCGTCTTGCGCGCCAACAAGGACAAAGTGCTGAGGACCATCAAGCGGATCCGAGGGTCCTTGGGTTATGGCATCGTCCGCGTAGAAGAGGCTCAAGCTGAGGGAGTCAAGGTTTTGGGAATCGACAGCAAGCTTCCTACAGCGATGAATATCCGGGCGGAACTCTATCCGTTCACTCGGCCGCAGCTTTTGATTTCCAAGGGTAAAGCAGCGGCCGTCATCCAAGAGTGGATGTCAGGATTTGCGAAATTCGCTAATCGGGGGACTGAATCGGAGGAATAAAAATGAAAAGCCTCCTTAACAAGCTGCTGCTTTCTTCCTTGCTCATTATCCTGTTGCCCATGGCCTTGGCCATTCTCTGGAGCTCAAAAACCTTGTCCACGATCCTGGAGCGCCGTTTCGAGGAAAAGTCCAGGGCTCAAGCAGAGCAGGTCAAACTCCTGTTGAGCGAAAGGCAAGAGACAGCGACCGGGCTGGTCCACTGGATAGCGGAGATGTCTGGAGTGAGAGACGCGCTTAGGAAAACCGATCGGGCCGGCCTTTTTCAACATCTCCTCCCCTTGGTTGGCTCGATCCAAATGGACTTCATCGAGATCCTGGACCCGGACGGGAGAATTTTTCTGCGCGTCCACGATCCCACCCGCTATGGCGACAGCCCCACTCTGACAAAAGATGTCCAAGGCCTTCTTCGAGGGATGGGAGACCTATCCAACTACGGCGTCGAGGAGCGCGAGGGCAAAGTCTATCTCCGCGCCGCGGAGAGTATTGACGGAGACGGCATTGTAGGTGTGGTCAGTGCCGGTTACGCCCTCAACCGCGATCTCATCAAGAAGCTAGAACGCGTAGCCGGCGGCAAAGTGCTTATCACCATCGGCAATCGTCTCTATTCCGGTGACGAATCCGGGCAGCCAGTGAAGCAGACGTCAGCCGTTACGGCCGAAAGTATTCGCAGCCAGGAATCGCAATGGCACCGGAAGGGTCCATCACCTTCGCTTGAGATTCGTCTGCCGCTGGAAACCGATCATGGAACGGCAGGCGTTATCTCCATTTTCGTCCCTTCCCAAGAGATGACAGCAGCCATCAGCACTCTGCAAAGGACCCTTGTCTTCGTTGCCCTCGTGGGCATCGCTTTGGCCCTTGGGGCCTCCTGGCTCCTGAGCCGTCGCCTGACCCAACGCCTGAAGGAATTGGTCTCTGGAACGCAGCAGGTCGCCGCCGGCAACTATGAAGGGGCTGTGACCACCCGCTCTGGGGATGAGATCGGCGCGCTGACTGCCTCATTCAATCGGATGCTGCAAGAACTCCGCCGCTCCAAAGGCGAAGTGGAAAATTACCGCCAGGAATTGGAAAGACAAGTTGCCGAGAGAAACGGACAGCTAGCAGATACGGAAAAGAAGAGAGCGGCCATGGCTCATATGATCGCGCACGATCTTAAAAATCCGCTGCTCGGCATCAAAAAAACTCTCGAGCGGCTAGAGCAAACAAACGCCGAGGTCAACGGCGACCAGAGAAGGAGAATCCTAACGGATCTCTTGAGCGCTGGCGATCTGGTCATCGGCATGGTGAATGAGATGTTGGACCTCTACCGCTCCGATTTCGGCGATCTTCCCCTTTCGCCGACTTCTTTCCAAATCCAAGAGATGATTCAAGCAAGCCTCAGGATCTTGGGGCCTGACCTGGAAGAAAAGGGAATCCAGGTTTCATTCCGATCCAATCCGCTTCATATTTCATTGCTTGGCGACAAAAAGAGATTGACGCGCCTCCTTATAAACCTTCTAGGCAATGCCATCAAGTTTTCACCCGACCACGGCCGCATCTCTATCGACACGGCCATTTTGGAGGACAATGGATCGGGCAGCCAGCTCCTGCTGCGCGTTGAGGACGAAGGGTTGGGCATACCCGAACAAGACCTCCCGAGAATCTTCGATCGCTTTTATTCTCGGGATCAGGAAAAAGTCGAGACAGGGACCGGGTTGGGGCTCCCATACTGCAAACTCGTAGCCGAGGCTCACGGGGGAAAAATGCTGGCGGAGAATCGCGAGCAGGGCGGCTTTGCAGCGTCCATCATCCTACCGATGAATGTCAGGAAGGCAGAAGCGATCTATGCCGCTTAGACTCTTGATTGCAGACGACGAGAGGTTATTCCGCCAAAGCCTAAGGAAATTGCTGGAAAGCGCTAAGGACATCAAGGTCGTCGCTGAGGCAGCGGATGGCCAGGAGGCAGCGTTGAAAGCCCGGGAAAAGGAACCCGATATCGCCCTTTTGGACGTGCGGATGCCCAAGATGGACGGGATTAAAGCGGCCAAACTCATCTCAACCGTGGTGCCAAGGACCAAAATTCTCATGCTCTCCATTCATGATGACGACGAAAAGATTATCTCAGCGCTAAAGGCCGGAGCGAGAGGTTACATCCTCAAAGATGCAGATCAAGCGGATTTTATTGAAATCTTACGTCACACCCACGCGGGTAAAATCCACTCCTCTCCGTATCTGGCCCACCTCACGGTTGACCGATCTCGTGACCACGAGGATCTCCCGCAGGATGAGAGGGAAAAGCTGTTTAGCGAAAAATACGGCCTGTCGGACTTAGAGCTTAAGGTACTCTACCTCGTTGCCGAAGGACTCAGTAACGAGGAGATCAGCCGCCTCACTTGTGTGGCCCGGGAAACCATCAAGGGACAGCTCAAAGGCCTGTTTCGCAAACTCCGGGTTAAAAACCGGACCGAAGCTGCCGTATTGGCGGTAAGAGAGGGCCTAGACTAAGGCCCAGATGGGGGGGTCTAAAATACCCCCGTTTGGGGGATTGACAGAGCCCCAAATGTAGAGGATAAAATCATGTTCTTAGGAGAATATTTCCGTCTACACGTCGTCTTACAAGGAGGAGGCTATGAGAGCCATGAAAAGAGTGACCCTGGGCTTGATTCTGGCAATGTCCTTTCTCTTGGCAACGAGCCGCTTCGTCGCCGCTTTAGAAGTGGGAGAGAAAGCCCCGGACTTTGAGCTGGAGAGCACGAAGGGCGGAAAGCTTAAGCTCAGCAGTCTCAAGGGAAAAAATGTTCTCATTAATTTCTACGTCCTAGACTTTAGCCCGACATGAATCAAGGATCTGCAAGCGTCCGGTTCGGACAATTACGACAAGTTTCAGGCCGAGAATACAGAAGTGCTAGGAATCAGCGCTAATGCGCCCTTTTCACAGAAGGCTTTTGCCGACTTCGCCAAGATCAACTATCCGCTGCTCAGCGACCGAGATGGGAAGGCTATGCAGACCTTTGGCGTGTATGACCAAGAAAGACGACTCGCCAAGCGGTCCTATGTCATCATCGATAAAGAGGGAGTGGTCCGTTATCTGAACATCCGACCTAGCAATACCGAAAAGGACCTCCTCTCTACTGAACAGCTGCTGGATGAAGTAAAAAAGGTTAATAAGGGTAAGTGAAAATAACTCTCTCAAAAAGAAAGGAGAAAAAAATGCATCAAAGTAGATTCTTGTGGGCGGGGTTGTTTGCCTTGCTCGCCCTATTCATCTCTGCGGAGCTTTTCGCTCAGGCGGATGTCATTGAGAAAAGGCAGAAGCTCATGAAGAGCAATAGCGAAAACGCCAAAGCGATCAAAGCTGCCGCTGAGGCAAAGGAGTACGCGACTATTGAAACAAAGGCCAGAGATATCATTGGGAATTCAGAGAAGATTCCCGATCTTTTCCCAACCGGCAGCACACAGGGAAAAACCAAGGCCAAACCTGAGATCTGGGAGAAACAGGACGACTTTAAGAAGGCCGCAAAAAATCTAGGCAAGGCGGCTGGCGAATTGGCCGATGCAGCTAAGGCCAAAGATGACGCAGCGGTTCCCGTAAAAGTAAAGGCTCTCGGCG
>VBLN01000284.1:0-1944 GCA_005878685.1 Deltaproteobacteria bacterium
CATCTTCTCCGGTTGTCTTTTCCCATTGATCGTTGCTGCCGCCGAGGTGCAGCAGAAGGCGGAAGCCGAGGGGAAACTCGTCTTTTATGCTTCCATGAATAACGCGGATACGAAGGCGCTCACGGATGGGTTCAAACAAGCTTATCCGAAAATCGACGCCCAGTTCTACCGCAGCGGGGATTCCCAACTCATGGAGAAAATTATGACAGAAGGGAGGGCCGGCAGGGCGCTTTGGGATGTCGTCAGCATTACGGGATTCTACGGCCATTTCCTCAAGAAGAGGGGAACGTTCGAAGCCTATGACTCTCCGGAGAGAAAGTACTATCGCGACGCTTATAAGGATCCGCAGGCGTTCTGGACATCCATTTACACAACCTACGCTGTCTTCGGCTACAACACTCGGTTGGTTCCCAAGAATGCCGTTCCGAAGTCTTACGAGGATCTTCTTAAGCCTGAGTGGAAAGGCCAGATAGGCATGGAGGGAAGGGCCTATGAATGGTTCGCGACTACCATGAGGAATATGGGAGGGGAAGAAAAGGGGTTAGCCTTCATGCGCCGCTTGGCGCAGCAGCAGCCCCAGCCGAGGAGCGGGAGGACTCTTATAGCTCAGCTCGTCGCGGCTGGCGAATTCCGAGGGTCGGCGACCGTCTACTCGCAGAGTTATGAGATTCTCAAGGCAACCGGCGCGCCGGTGGAGTGGGTCGCTCTCGATCCCGTCTACGCCAGCGTTCACCCTACCGGAATCGCGGCGAAGGCTCCGCATCCGAATGCCGCGAGGTTGTTCGTCGATTTTCTCCTGTCGAAGAGAGGGCAGGAAATTCTCCGCTCGCTAAGGCGGATTCCCGATCGTACCGACACGCCTCCCGATCCTCCGCGTCTGATTGAAGGCATCCGCCCGGCGGTCACTTCCTCGGAGATCTACGATGACTTTGACCGCTACGTGAAGCTCTTCAACGAGATTTTCAAGTTCCAATAAACTCGATGCGGGTTGTCATTCACGGGTTGAGTAAGGAGTTCGTCACAGGACAAAGAAAGATCCACGCCCTTGCCGGCGTCGATCTCGAGGTCAGAGACCGCGAGTTCTTCGGGATCGTGGGGCCGACCGGATGCGGGAAAACTACTTTGCTCAGTATTCTCGCCGGACTGGAGAAGGCGACGCAAGGCTCCGTGGAATTCGTCGGCGAGAAGAGAACGCAGGCGATGGTTTCCATGGTCTTCCAGGATTCGGCTCTGATGCCGTGGCGCACTGTGGAAGGGAATGTTCCTTTGGGGCCGGAGTTCCGCAAGCAGCCGGCGCCGGTCTACAAGCGCGTTGCGCGCTTTTTTCTGGAAGTGGTTCGACTCCTCGATTTCAGCTCCGCCCATCCGAACGAGCTCTCAGGCGGGATGAAGCAGAAGGTGGCGCTCGCGCGCGCCTTGGCCAATGATCCTGAAGTCATTCTCATGGATGAGCCTTTTGCCAGCCTGGATGCTCAGACGAGGCTTCTACTGCGCGAGGAGCTACTGAGAATTTGGGAGAGGGACAAGAAGACCGTCATCTTGGTCACGCACAATATCGAGGAGGCGGTGATGCTCTGTGATCGTATCGCCGTGATGAGCGCCGCGCCGGGTGTAGTAAAGAGCGTGATCCCGGTTGATGTTCGCCGCCCTCGCACCATCAAGAGCATGTCGGACACTGACTTTGTCCGCTGTGTGGAAAAGATCTGGGAGCTGCTGCGCTACGAAGTCGACAAGGCGATGAAAGAGAACCATCCTTCTCGAGTAGAAAGGCCGCCAGAGGAGCGGGCCCGCAAAAGCTTTCTGGGCTGGTGGGGTTAGGTACTCAAGCCGTCGTTCGTCTGTCACCGGATCATTAGCCGCTCGGCCCGTCCCGAGTAATTGATGAAGACGGTTTTGAGTTCGGTGAAAAAATTGAGTCCCTCTTCCGCCATCTCACGCTCGCCC
>VBLN01000284.1:1958-8912 GCA_005878685.1 Deltaproteobacteria bacterium
CGCGGAGGATCGGGAGGCGTGTCGGTACGATCGGGAATCCGCCTTAGCGAGCGGAGAATTTCCTGCCCTCTCTTCGACAAAATTCATCACCCAGTCGATATTTTGAGTGAAGACGGACGTCGTCAGGCCGTACTCGACGGAGTTGGCGAACTTGAGAGCTTCTTCCAGGCTGTTCGCGCTGCTCACGGCCAGCACAGGGCCAAAGATCTCCTCCCGAAAGATGCGCATGCTGGGAGAGACATCGTCGAAGATCGTTGGCTCGACGAAATAGCCGGTTCCAGCGTGTTGTGGCCTGTTGCCGCCGATCACTAAGCGCGCCCCTTCGGTTTTGGCCACTTGAATATATTCGAGATCGGTTTTCCACTGTTTTTCATCCACGGCCGGCCCCATATCGACGCTTTCGTCCAGGCCCGGCCCGATTTTTATCTTTCGGGCGAGCTCCACCAGCCGTTCGAGCAACCCATTCTTGACCGACGGCATGGCGATCACGCGTGAGGTCGCCGTGCAGCGTTGGCCCGTGGAACCGAATGCTCCTCCGTGAATGGCGATCGCCGCTTTTTCGAGATCAGCGTCCGGCATCACAATGACCGCATTTTTCCCTCCCATTTCGCATGTCACTTTCGCGCCTCGGGACGCCGCCTTGACGTAGAGCGCGCTGCCGATTTCATTCGAGCCGGTGAAGGACACCGCTCGAATCGCCGGCGAGTTGACGATCGCTTCGCCGACGACGGAGCCGGAGCCTACGACCATGTTGAAGACGCCCTTTGGCAACCCGGCCTGCTCATAGATTTCTGCCAGCAACGACGCCGTCGCCGGAGTGAGTTCGGCCGGTTTGAAGACGATGGTGTTGCCAGCTACCAAGGCAGGCGCCGATTTCCACACCGGGATGGCCCAGGGGAAATTCCATGGCGAGATCAGGCCGACGACGCCGAGCGGGCGGCGAATCGTATACGTGAACGTGTCCCGAGCTTCAGACGGGACTGTCTTGCCATGCATGCGAAAGCCTTCGCCGGCGTAAAATTCCAGCAGCGAAATCCCTTTAAGCACTTCGCCTTTCGCTTCTTTGAGGATTTTACCCTCTTCGCGGGTCAACATGCGGGCAATTTCGTCGAGCCTCTGTCGGGCGATATCGGCTGCGCGCCAGATGACGCGCCCGCGCTCAGGACCAGGCGTTCTTTTCCACTCGGGGAACGCAGCCTGGGCCGCTTCAATGGCCCGCTGAACGTCTGCGGCCGTAGCGCTTGGAAACTCTGCCAGCACGTCGCTTGGGTCAGCAGGGTTGGTGTTGCGGACGAGCCGCTCCGACTTCGGGTGATACCATTGCCCGTTGACATAGGATCCTGTGTGCATACCCGCCTCCCAATGATTTGTTGGGTTTCTTAGACTTCGGCAATCTTCCGCGCCTTGATCTTTTTCCTTTTTACCTGTTCGAAAACATATCGGCCGACGGCAAGGTCTTCGTCGGCGATGCCGTTGGACTGAAAGAGGATTTTCTTGGGGCGATTTTCCGCCAATCCGCCCTGGATAGTCTTTTCCAGCGGGATGACGTCCTCCCATCGAATGATCCCCGCGCCGCAGGCGGCGATGAGATCGCCGCTGTCGCCTTGTGCCGTGGCGAGATCGTCCGTGACAATCAGATCCATCTTGCGGATAAGTTCGACTGAAACTTCGTGTTTCACCGGCTGGTTCGCTCCCATCGAGATCACCAAGACCTCGTCTTTGAGTCTGCTGCCGTAGGTCACGGCGGAAGAAGAATCCGTTGCGACGACCAAGATATCCGATTCGGCTTCAACCTCTTCGATTGAGGCGGCTTCTTTCCATTCGACGCGAACGGATCTACTCATCTGGCGGATAAACTGGCCCCTTTTTTTTGGATCGCGTCCGAAGACCAGCACCTGTCGAATAGGAGAGGAGAGTGCAATCGCTTCCACTTGAAAAGTCGCCTGCCACCCTGGGCCGATCAGACCCATCGTCTCGGAGTTTAGCGGCGCCAGATATTTTGCAGCGACACCGCTGGCGGCGCCTGTGCGGAGGCTGCTCAGGTAGGCCATATTGACGATCGCTTGTATCGCGCCGGTCCGTCCGTTATAGAGAGTTATGGTGTTCGCCTCGCCGGCATAGGCCCGCAGGCAAATAAGATCCGAGCTTGTCTGCCACGCAGCCATGACGTTGAGTTGCTTCTCGCTGCCTTTCAACCTGCGTCTGGGCAGGCTTCTCACTTTTCCGGCCGCTCGCTCTCGAAACATATCTTCTACGAGCTTGACGGCTTGCGGCATGTCGATGACTTTTCGGGTGATTTTTTCGTTGATGATTAAAGCCATACTTTCTCCCTAATACAGCGATTCCGGCCGAAAAGGCAACAAGCCGGGCCATATCTCAATGAAAGACTCTTGACGCGGGTAAAAAACCATTTCAAAATGCCTCTATTCGAGGAACCCCTATGGAAGAAAAGATCCCAAGAAACTGGCTTTATATCATCGTTGCGCTGTTGTTGACCATTGCCGCGGTGCTTGTGGGAAAAAGCATACTATCGTCCAAGGGCGACTCGGGCGGCTCGACTCTGGCGCTTGAGGAAAAGAACCGGGAATTGCAGGAGCGGAATAAGCAGATTCAAGACCTGGACAATCGCATGGCGCAGCTGCAGAAAAATTTCGAGGAGAGTTCTAAAAGGATAGAGGAGCTGCAGGCGAAGCTTGACGACGCAACTAAAGCCCTCTCCGCCACAGGACAGCAATTAAGAGCCACAAGACAGGAAACGGAACGGCTGGGCTCGAGCCGACGGCCGTCAGGCGGAGGAGCTGCCCCCAGACCGATCGAGCCTGCTCCTTCAGTCACTGCTCGGCGTCCGGCGGACCCGGGAACCTACGAAGTGATTCGGGCGACGCCGGTTTTTGAAGAGCCGTCGGAATCCGGTAGAAAGGTTTCCACCATCAACAAAGGAACCAGGGTAAACGTGGTGCGATCTGCTGGGGATTGGCTTGAAGTTCGCTCCAAGCACGGCAATCCCCCAGGGTATATCCGCCGGGATGACGCCATGTTCATAGAAAAGACAAATTAGCACGAAGTGGACATCGCGGCGCTCTCTTTCTCGCTCTCCAGCGCTCAACCACCCTTCGTTCCGTCATTGCCTTTTCTCAATCTTTCGGGTGAAAAATATTCCAGAAGTGCCTTCTAGAAACTCGCGCCCGACCCTGATAATAGTTAGTGGCCGTTCAGAACGCCCGCGGCTCGAGGCAATGATCTTTTGGAAGAACCCCTAACCCCTCCTCTTGAAGTCGGAGCCGCAATCGAGGAGTCCCCGGCCCGCTTCAGATTTCAAACCTTCTCTTCTCTCCGCTATGCGGATTACCGATATCTTTGGACCGGCACACTCTTGATGAGCGCGGGCCAATGGATTCAGCAAGTGACCTTAGGATGGCTGCTCTACGACCTTACAAACTCTTCCGTGTTGCTCGGAGCGCTTAATGGCCTGCGCGCCCTGCCCTTCTTGATTTTTGGCCCCATCGCGGGCGTGGCGGCCGATCGCATGGACCGGCGCGGGCTGCTGCTGAGCAACCAGTATGTTTTGCTTCTTACCACGTTGGGCATGGGAGGACTCGTGGCCTCAGGATGGCTTGAAGTGTGGCATCTCTTCTTGTTCACGTTCATCACCGGAATCGCCTGGTCCTTTAGCGATCCGGCGCGGCAGAGCCTCGTTCCCAATGTAGTCCCCAAAGAGGATCTGATGAATGCGGTCGCGCTTCACTCGAGCGGATTTAATCTCATGAAAGTTGTCGGTCCTTCCGTGGGAGGGCTGCTGATTGCTTGGTTTGGCGCAGCCGATAACTTCTTCGTCCAAAGCGCCGCCTACCTGGGCGTGTTGGTCACGATCTATCTGATGCATGTTCCTCCCACGCCTGCCATGTCCGCGAATCTCAGGGAGGGGCTCTCGTATGTGTGGGCCAGCCCCATCGTGTTGGCACTGATGATCACCGCGTTAGTTCCACGAATCTTTGCAGTGCCGTATCAGACTCTGATGCCTGTTTTCCAAAAGGATGTGCTCGGGGTAGGTCCTGAAGGCCTGGGTATGATGTTGGCTGCGCCTGGAGTGGGAGCAGTGCTGAGCACGTTAATGCTAGCTTCCGTCGCCCATACTCTTCGGCGCAAGGGGTTATTGTTGCTCGGAGGGTTGATCTTGCTCGGGATATTTCTCATTCTGTTCTCTCAGGCCACCTCATTTTGGCCGGCTATTGGGCTGCTCGTAGGGGTCGGCGCGTGCCAGGTGCTGTTCATGGCTACGACCAACACCATGCTGCAGTTGATCGTGCCGGATGCGCTACGTGGTCGCGTGATGAGTATTTATATGTTAGACAGAGGCTTAATGCCGGTCGGAGCCTTGATGGCTGGAGTGACGGCGCACTTTATCGGCGCGCCGGCGACCGTTTGGATGATGGGATCGGTGGTGATCTTACTGGCTGTGGTTGTGGCTTGGCGAGTGCCGTTGCTTCGCGAGATCGAAACTTAAGGAACTTCAAAGGAGATTCACATATGAAGAAGGTGTTTGATGTACGCATGACTTTAGCTTTTCTGATGTTGCTCATACCGTATATCGCGAGTGATATTGCCCGGGCGCAAGATTACAAGGCGATTCTCGCCAATCCAGAGCGGCCCGCGAATGAAAAGTCACTCGATGCCATCCGCAAGCCTGAAGAGATGCTCAGGTTCTACGGGGTGAAGCCGGGCGACAAGGTTGCCGATCTCATGGCCAGCAGGGGCTACTACACCGCTATCCTCTCTCAGGTCGTCGGCGACAAAGGTGTAGTTTACTCTGCGAGCCCGACTGTGCGCGACGAGACGCGGGAGCGTTTCAAAAACCCTCTCTATGCTAACGTCAAGCTGATTGAGGGCAACATGGGAACGGTCGCTTTGCCTACAGACGGATCGCTCGACTTCGTTCTCATCAACCTCGACTATCACGAGGTGGATCCGGCCGATCGAGCCGGGATGAATAAGAGGGTCTTTGCTGCGCTCAAGCCCGGCGGAGTTTACGGCGTCGTGGACCACTCTTCTCAAGACGGAGCCGGAGACTCGGTCAGGAAGACTCTCCACCGCATAGAGAAGCCGCTGGTCGTCAAAGAAGTAACTGGTGCAGGCTTTACGCTCGCAAAAGAAGGAGAGATGCTCAGGAACCCGGACGACCCGCGCACGGAGAGCAGTTTGAAGGAGCAGCGCGGCAAGAGTGACCGCTTCGTACTGCGATTCGAGAAACCGAAATAGACGGTACTATCGTTTGTACCGGCCCATGAGCTGGGCCTCGGCCACGATGTGACCTTTCATGGCATCGAGAAGTTGTTGCTTTGTTGCGCGCGGTTTCAGATTGGTCTGCGCATCCAAAGCATAGAGTTTGAAGAAGTAGCGGTGGGCCGCTCCTGGGGGCGGGCACGGCCCGCCGTAGCCGACCTTCCTAAAGTCATTTACTCCCTGCTTTCCTCCGTTAGGTACCGTCTCAGTCGTAGCAACGCCCTCGCCAAATTCCTTCGTCTCCGGCGGTAGATCGTAGATCACCCAGTGGACCCACGTGCCTCCGGGTGCATCCGGGTCATCAGCGATGAGGGCAAAGGCCTTTGTGGCTGCGGGTATATTCTCCCATCTTAGCGGAGGCGAGACGTCGTTGCCGTCGCAACTATATTGTCGCGGAATCTCCCCGCCATTCTGAAACGCAGAACTCCTGAGCTCCATAGAGCTATCTCCTTTAATCTCCGCTCCCGAGGTAGGCCTAATTAAAATGATAGCCAAAAAGATAACGCCGGCAACAGTTAAGAATGCTCGCATTTGTTCACTCCCAGTGGTTGGCGCCCATGATCTGGCTGGTTATCTCGAGCTTGTTCTAGGTGGCAAGCCTCACTTTTTCTCCCACGGCTTTTCGATCGGCAGGTCTACACGGTCGCCCCACTCTTTCCATGAGCCGATGTAATTGCGGACTTTGGAAAAGCCGAGCAATCTAAGAGCGAGATAAGAATGCGCGGCTCGGTATCCTCCCTGGCAGTAAGAAATAACCTCTTTGTCAGGGCTGACGCCGAGTTTTTCATACATCGCCTTGAGCTCTGCGGCGGACTTGAATCTGCCGTTTTTGTCCAGGTTCTGCGTCCATTCGAGATGCACGGCACCGGGAATAGCCCCGCCTCGCGCCGCCCTAATGTTCCGCCCCATGTACTCATCCTCGCTGCGGGTATCGAGGATGGAGATTTTGTTTTCACCGAGAGAGTGCAGCACGTCATCGACCGTGGCCAGCACCTCCCGTCTCTCCCGTATTTTGAATTGAGCCGCCTTCGGCGGTGCCGCCTCGGTGGTGATAGGCAGCTGAGCTTGCCTCCATGCTTGGATCCCCCCATCAAGGAGACGCACGTTTGGATGACCGAAATATTCCAAGAACCAGAGGCCGCGAGCGGCTCGCATGCCGGAGTTTTCCTCGTAGAAGATCACCTCTTTCTCCTGGCTAACGCCGCGCAGCTCGAGGAGATGGTGAATCATGAACATGAAAGCCTTGAGGGGGGCGGGACTCGTGTCAACGAGGCTGAGACCAAAGAGATCAAAATGGACGGCTCCGCAAATATGTGAGGCAGAGGGTGGGGTGATTGAGCTTCTTATTTAGTTCTTCCGGAGTTGTGAGGAGTTCTGGGTGGGTATATTCTTTTTGTTCCATGGTGAGAGTTTATAACACTACTTGGAATTCATCTCAAATCTCGATCACGAGATTTGGTAGACTCCGGCGCGGAGCAATCATCACTTCTCTGCTTGCGTCCTTTCTTCTTGCCTCTTCCTTCACTTATCAGGCCGCTTTGCCGGGACGGAAACTCTCCTTCCCCCAGGATCATTCCTCCCATTCGGATTTCAAGACCGAATGGTGGTACTACACAGGCCATCTGGAAACTGAAAGCGGTAAGAGCTACGGCTATCAGGTGACATTCTTTCGCT